>DQGV01000422.1 GCA_003524705.1 Anaerolineae bacterium
TGGCAATTGCTGTTTGCTGATATGTGTGCCTTGCGGACGAACTGTAATAATTTTATCCATTACGGAAGCCCGTTAACGACGATAGATTGAACTAGTGAATCAAGGACAAGCAATGAAGGTGTAAATGCCTCAGGCTTTGAATTATTTAACTGTTCAGTAACTGTATCAATCTCATTTTGAAGTATCGCAACATCGGGCCAGTCTGTTGGGGCTTGTTTACCTATTAAGAAGCCAATATTTACTGCGAATGTAGTTGAAACGTAATATAAACCATCGTTTGTTATTCCTTGGAATGTATACAACATCAGGTTATTCAAAATCGGAACAGGAACTTGTGAAAAAGCTGTGAGATAACGAATCTCTGAGCCGTTTTGAAAACTGACTGTTTCAAAGTTGGAATAAAAATATGAGCCGGCGTTAAAACTTGGCAAAAATGGCATCCATTGTGGCTCTGGTAATGGTTGGTTTGGGTTGGTAATTAAAGATTTTAGGCTCTCAACTCTAGCGGCTACACTTACGTTCATTGCAACATATTCTTCAATCGGATAGAGGAATATTTCTATATCCCTCCATCCGTCTGTAACTACGTAGCCTTCAAGATTGTACTTATGATATTCAGGATGAGTTGCCCACCACGGCATATCATCAGCTGGAAGAGATTCTTCAACTATTTCTTCTGTTGCTGAAGTAGCAATACCAGTTGGTACCACAAACGAGATATTATCATCTGTAAATAATATGCCATTAACTTCAGTGGGTATAGGCGCAGAAGCAGTCAGTGCTTCTAACGTTCCAGCTACAATAGTTTCTACACTTGGTTGTTGTGTAGAAGCAGGGCTACATGCAATTAATATAAATATCAATAAAACAAGAATATTATGTTTTATTTTCATTTTATAAATTGCCACGTTTTTCTTGTTCTAATTCAATTGATTCAAACAAAGCTTTGAAATTGCCTTTGCCAAATCCTTGTGCGCCATGACGTTGAATCACTTCAATGAACATGGTAGGGCGGTCCTGAATGGGGCGGGTGAAAATTTGAAGCAAGTATCCTTCATCATCACGGTCAACCAAGATGCCGAGTTCATGAAGTGTTTTCATATCTTCTTTGATTTTGCCAACACGATCTGGAAGCATTTCATAATAAGTATCTGGCACGCGTAAAAACTCAACGCCTCGTTTGCGAAGTTCAGCAATGGTTTTGATAATGTCGCCTGTGATGATGGCAAGGTGTTGAACACCTGGGGTTAAGTAATAATCAAGATATTCTTCAATTTGACTCTTTCTTTTACCTTCAGCAGGTTCATTGATTGGGAACTTAACGCGTCCATTCCCGTTTTGCATGACCTTGCTCATTAGAGCTGAGTATTCGGTTGAGATATCTTTATCATCAAAGTGAAGCAATTGACGAAAACCCATCACTTGATGATAAAAATTTACCCAGTGATTCATTTTGCCAAGTTGCACATTGCCCACCATGTGGTCAATGGCGGCTAAACCTGTTGATTCGGCTTCGTATTGAATTGCTTTATAGGTTGGGGCAAACACGCCTTTGTAATCGCCACGATCTACAAAGACATGCAAGGTTTCGCCGTAAGTGTAAATAGCAGATGTTCGGTAAATCCCGAAATCATCTTTTTCTTCGCGTGGTGCCCAAGCGGATTTTCCGCCACGAGCAGTCGTTTCTTTCCATGCTTTTTCTACATCATCTACTTCGAGGGCAATCATTTTCACGCCGTCACCATGCACCATGTGATGCGATGCAATCGGGCTGGATGGGCTGTAAGGTGCTGAAATGACAAAACGCGCTTGACCAGATTCAAGCACATACGAGGCAAACTCACGGTTGCCTGTTTCTAAACCTGAATAGGCAACTGGTTTAAAGCCAAACGCTTTCCACCAATAATACATGGCATGTTTGGCATTGCCAACGTAAAAATGGACATGGTCAACTGATTTAATTTTGAGGAAGTCCGCTTCCTCTGTCATCGGGCGGGATTCGGGTTTTTCTTTTGTTACCATTTCTTCTCCTTGTGGTTGAGTTAATTTGATTCTACGCCAAAGGTGTTTTGTGTGCAACATAAAAAATGCCTCCAGAGTAAGAAACTGTGGAGGCAATGACTATCTCTTCAATCTTCTCATCACCCCATTGAAGATATAACTTAATTCTGGCACGCGCAAAATAAATAAAATTGCAAAATAAACAACTCCGCCACTGATGACTCCCGCAGGGACGAGAATCCACACGCTTAGGTTTTCTCCAAAAGAAAGTAAGGCAAACAAAGCCAAAGACATGCCGATTGCTGAAATGAATGAAGGAATTGCTCCGCGCAGGATGTGATTCCCTTCAATTCCATTTAATCTTTTTTGCATAACAATAAATAATACAACTGCTTCAATTGCAGTTGCTAATGAATTAGCAAGGGCAAGTCCACCAAGCGGAAGCCAGCCGATGGATTCAAACCATCTCGAAAATAAAATGCTGAATAAAACATTTAATCCCATAGCAATCACGCCGATGATGACTGGCGTTTTTGTGTCCTGTTGAGCATAAAAAGCGCGAGTCAAAACTTCCATAATGGAGTGACCGACGAGTCCAGCCGCGTACCAAAGCAAAGCCCATGAAACGAGTTGTACAGAATTTGAGTCAAACTCACCACGTTGATATAACAAAGAAATAATTGGTTCGCGTAAAAGAATCAAGCCGACGCTGGCGGGCAGTGCTAATAAAATAATTCCGCGTAATGATGAAGCCAATGAAGAACGCATTTCATCTTGCTTACCTAATGCGTGTTGCGCAGAAAAAGTTGGCATTGCCGCAATCGCCACCGATTGTGCAATCACAGCTTGCGCCATGAGCATTAAAGAAAAACCGTAATACAAACCAGTCACACTTCCGCTTTGCATTTGAGATGCAAGCCAAGTGTTGACCCAAAAATTTAATTGCACAACTGCTACTCCAAGTAATCTCGGTCCCATTAAAAAGATGACTTGTTTGAAGTTTGAATCACGAAAATCGAATAAAGATTGAAATGTGATACGTGATGCGTTTTTCGTAAAAACCTTAAGTAACAAAGGTATTTGAATCACTACATATAACACTGCGCCAAGTACAACGCCCCACGCCAAACCATAAATCCCCATTGATGGTGCCAGAAATAAAACGCCAAAGATAATGCCGAGTTGATATAACGCGGGAGTTAATGCAGGAATTAAAAAGATTTGATGTGTGTTTAATATTCCACCAATGAATCCGCCTAAGCCGAATAACACGGCAGAAATTAATTGAATGCGTAACAAGGTAATGGTTAAAGAAAAAAGTTGAGGGTCAGTGGACAAGCCGGGCGCAAGTGCGAAGCGAATCACTTGTGGTGCGAAAATCGCAATCAAGATGGCGAGCAATGTCAAAGTTAATGTAACTGCATTGGCTATTGAGCTGGCGAGTTTCCATGCCGAATCTTTTTCATCTTTGGCGAGCAAACTCGTGAACGTCGGAATGAATGCTGAACCCAACGCGCCACCTGCTATTAATAAAAATAAAGTTTCGCTCACGCGATTTGCCGCAAAAAAAGAATCGAGTTCAGGCGATGCGCCAAATGTTTGCGCCACCAACACGCCACGAATCAAACCTGCGATTTGCCCCAATAAAATGGCGAACATCACTGTGCCAGCTGCGCGTGCGATTTGTTGATTTGAGTTTGTCATAAAGCCTTGCGATTATAATCACTTTATGAAAAAATTTTTGACATTGCTTTCTTTGATTATATTAACCGCATGTGATGTAAACCTCGCGCCTCCACCTACGTTGACACCTGACTCTGCAACTCAGCCTTCATTTACATTGACAGAGATTCCCATCCCTGCGGGGTATGGTTATACAAGTGACTGGTTTGAATTGTATTTTACGAATCCAAACAGTTCATTGTCTTCGCAAGAAACAGGCGGTATTGACATTCCACTTGCCAATGCAATTGATTCGGCTAAATTAAGTGTGGATGTTGCGATTTATAGTTTTAGTTTGCCAAGTATTCGGGATGCTTTAATCCGTGCTTATGAACGTGGTGTGCAAGTGCGCATGGTAATGGAAAGCGATAATATTGAGCGTTCTGCTCCGCAAAGATTGAAAGATGCGGGCATTCCGATTTTAGGGGATAGGCGCGAAGGCTTGATGCATAACAAATTTGTCATCATTGATAAATCGGAGGTGTGGTTAGGTTCAATGAATTTCACCATTTCAGGTGCGTATGAAGATAATAATGTGCTGATGCGGATTCGGTCTGTGAGGATTGTAGAAAATTTTATAAAGGAATTTGAAGAAATGTATCTTGAAGATTCTTTTGGAGACAACATTCGCGCTGAAACGCCAAATCCGCAGGCAACTGTAAACGATATACAAATTGATACTTATTTCTCACCTGATGACGTGGTGCAACCGATTTTGGTAGATATTATCAATACCACAAATGAAAGTATTTATTTCATGGCATTTTCATTTACATCTGACCCAATTGGTGATGCGATGCGTGAACGCGCACAAGACGGGGTGACTGTAGCGGGGGTGATGGATGTTGAACAAATAGAATCAAATATCGGCACGGAGTTTGATGCGTTTCGTCAAGCAGGCTTAGATGTGTATCGCGATGGAAATGCGGGTCAGATGCATCATAAGACAATCATCATAGATGAAAGTATAGTGATTACGGGTTCATATAATTTTACGAACAGCGCTGAGGTGCGGAATGATGAATATGTGCTCGTGATTTATAACGAAGAAATTGCGAAGTTATTTATTGCTGAGTTTCAAAGAATTTATAATGATGCAAAATAATTCTTAAAATCGGTTGCGTTTTGACATAAAATCGATTAAATTTAGACATCTAGCACGCCCGTTCTAATAGAATACAGACCTAACAGGTTTTCAAAACCTGTCAGGTCTTAAACAGAAATTTTAGGAGACCTTCATGGCAGACTCTAACTTTTATCTCGGACGTTTATTTGACCCCAAAACTTCAACGCTAACCAACAAGCCACTTGAATATGACCCATCTGATTTAACCACTCACGCCGTCGTAACAGGTATGACAGGTTCCGGCAAAACAGGTTTATGTATTGCCATGTTAGAAGAAGCTGCATTGAATGGTGTGCCGGCTATCATCATTGACCCAAAGGGTGACTTAACCAATTTGCTGTTACATTTTCCAGAATTGCTTCCATCCGATTTTCAACCATGGATTGACCCCGAAGTTGTGCGCCGTGCAGGTACAACACCAGAAAAAGCCGCTGAAGAAGCCGCCGATGCTTGGGGAAAAGGAATTGAAGAATGGGGCATGGACAAAAGCCGTATTCTTGACTTAAAAAAGTCTGTACAGTTTACGGTTTATACACCGGGATCTAAATCCGGCGAATTGGTTCGTATTCTTTCTTCACTTGAAGCACCAAAATTAGATTGGGAAGAAAATAGTGAAGTAATTCTTGAACGCATCAACAGTACTGTGACAGCTTTATTAGGATTAGTTGGATTACGTGATGTAGACCCTATTAGTTCTAGAGAACATATTTTGATTTCTAAAATTTTTGAGGAATTCTGGAAAAATCAACAAGACATAGATTTTGAAGAATTAATTAGACAAACACAAAATCCAAGCTTTACAAGTCTTGGAGCATTTTCTGTGGATGAAATTTTCCCTCCTAAAGAGAGGACAACTTTAGCAATAACTTTAAATAATATTTTGGCGTCACCATCGTTTCAAGCATGGCGTGAAGGCGAATCACTAGATATCGAAAATTTTCTTTATACTGCTGACCGTAGACCACGTCATAGCATTTTTTATCTCGCCCATCTTTCAGATGGCGAAAGAATGTTTTTCACCACATTACTTTTATCTGCTATAGAAACTTGGATGCGCACACAAAAAGGTTCAACCTCATTACGCGCGTTGTTATACATGGATGAAATTTATGGTTATCTTCCACCAACCGCAAATCCGCCATCCAAGCAACCTTTGCTTCGCATGTTAAAGCAAGCGCGTGCATTTGGTTTGGGTCTTTTGCTTGCCACGCAAAATCCAGTGGATATGGATTACAAAGCCCTCTCCAATACAGGCACATGGTTCATCGGCAAACTGCAAACCGAGCGTGATAAGAATCGTTTACTCGATGGTCTCGAAAGTTTAGCAGGTGGCATCTCACGCGCGCAAATGGATAAATTAATTTCATCGCTTGGCAAACGTGTTTTCGTGATGAACAACGTCAATGAAAAAGCACCGATGTTATTCCAAACTCGTTGGGTGATGAATTTCTTAGCAGGACCTTTAACTCGTCAACAGATTCCTGACTTGAATGATTTGGCTGGAGCAAAATCCGCGCCTCAATACAAAGGGAAATCTGATTCTAAACCTGTAACAGATTCTCTGCCCAAACAAAAACCTCCTCTTGACCAAGTCCAACCAGTCGTAGTGCCCGTTGCTGAAACTCGAAACGCGCAAGCTGTAACACGTAATTCAACAAATGGAACATCCACAAAACCTCCTGTTCCAAATGGCGTGCGGGAATATTATCTGCCACAAAACTACAGTTTATCTGAATCTTTACAAGCGACCAAACGCTCACAATCTTTTGGCGGCTCAATTCAAGGCGTAATGTATTATCCAGTTCTACTTGCTTCTGCTCAAATCCGCATCTTAGATAGAAAATATAATGTAGATGTAGAAATCACAAAATCAGTCTTGGTTGAAAATTTAGACAGGCGAGGCATTGTGCGTTGGGAAGAATTTCCATACGCAGGACCATCCTTAGACAAAATTGAAACCATGCCCGCTGATTCTGCTCGCTTTGCATCTATTGAACCACCATTGAGTGATGCAAAATTAATGAATGCTTTGCTCAAAGATTTTACAGATTGGATATTCCGCAATTCAGCAGTTAAAGCCCGTGAAAACAAAGCCCTTAAAGTGTTTGCGGGACCGGACGTCACCGCCGCTGATTTTATGAAGCAATGTGCCGACAAAGCCCGCGAAGCCTGTGATGCAGAAATTGTAAAAAAGACTTCGGCATTAGATAAAAAGATTCGCTCTTTAGAAGATAAACTTGGTAGAGAAGAACGTGAATTGCGTGAAGATGAAGCTGAATTACAAAACCGCAATATTGAATCTGCGGCGAATTTAGCAGAACTTGGCGCAAGTTTGTTTGGTCTTACACGTAAGAAAAGTGTTACCACTCAATTTACAAAACACCGACTTGCTCAAAATGCTAAGGCTCAGGTGCAAGAATCAAAAGAGGCGATTGCTCAATTCACCAAAGAGTTAGAGGTGTTATATCGAGAACGTGACTCAATTGAAGAAGAAATCAATAACCGCTGGGGTAGTGTTGTATCAGAGTTTACTGAAATTGAAGTGCGCCCCAAAAAGACGGATATTTATGTCAATATTTTTGGTGTGGCATGGAAGCCGAATTACATTGTGCAAGCGGCTGGTGAAACGATTGAACTGCCAGCCTTTGGTGCGGAATAATGTTGTAGGGATACGGTGTTGCGTGTCCCTACAAAAATCTTGACATCAATTACCAAAAATGATAATCTTGCACTTGCGTGCCCGATTCGCCTTTGAAAGCGTGAAGGTGGACGGGCATTAAATTTTTTCTGTAGGAGAAATAAAACATGTCCGAACGTATTGTTGGAACCGTCAAGTGGTTCAATGCGACCAAAGGCTACGGCTTCATTGGTCATGAAGGTGGCGAAGATGTCTTTGTACACTTCTCTGCCATTCAAAGCGATGGCTACCGCAAGTTGGAAGCCGAGCAAAAAGTGGAGTTTTCCATTGAAGAAGGACCCAAAGGCAAGCAAGCCGCCAATGTGGTACCAGTTTCATAAAATAAAAGTACACATTTTGCAAACCAAACAGGGTTGTCGTGAGACAACCCTGTTTTTATTTTTTCTTTATGGTTTCAATTTCTCTTGGCTCTATCATTCCCCAACGTCCGGCGGCGAGATATAAAATATCTAATATCAAATCTTCATATTTTATGCCTTCAGCTTTGGCTTGCAAACATAAATCACTGTAATCAGGGGTTAAACCTGGCAATGTATTGATTTCAATTAATCTTGGGTTGCCTTCTTCATCTAAGCGAATGTCAGTGCGAGAAATATCAAGCGCGTAAATGAATTGATGTGCCCGTAAGGCGAGTTGCCGTAATTTTTTTTCTAAATCCGGTTCAACCTCTGCTGGGCAAAAATATCCTAATGAGCCTTCTTCTGGAACTTCTTTTGATTTGGCTTCGTTTGTATAAATCCATGTCTCTGTAGAGCCAGATGTATCTAATTCAAGAATGGGGAAGCGATGAAAGCCATCTTTTTCATACCAGTCTGGATTACGAGAATACAATTTCGCATCGGGTCTTCCTAAAATGCCGACGGTAAATTCACGCCCGGGTAAAAATTTTTCAACAAGCGCAGGTTGTTGATAGATATTGATAATATATGCAACCCGTTCACGCAATTCGTTTTCGTTATTGAGAATGGCTTTGGCATCTACTCCCATGCCTGTGCCTTCTCGTGCAGGCTTAACAAACAATGGAAATTTTAATTCTGCACGCAATGCTTCATCACCAACATTAAATTCTTGAAAGGGCGCCACAGGTAATCTTCTATCGCGCCAAATTCTTTTGGTCATTGTTTTGTCTAATGAAATTCCATTGGCTAAAACGCGCGATGCAGTATAAGGAATATTGAGCATTTCTAACAAAGCCGGCACTTGGGCTTCACGCGCATCACCACCCAAACCTTCAGACATGTTAAAACAAATATCAGGTTTATATTTTTTTAAGTTATAAGGTAATTCTCTGTCAGCATGGATAAAAGTTGTCGAGTGACCATCCGTTTCAAGTGCAGCACGAATCGCATCCATCGTTTCGATAGAGTCGTAATCTGCAAAAGCATCCGGTGGTACACCTTCAGGTTTTGGTTCATTTTGATTTTTTATGTTGCCTAATACTGCAATTTTCCATTTTTTCTTCATCAAACGAACTCCTTGATGTAATCATAGCGCATTGATACATCAATGTTGAATTTCTTAAGGTAATTTTTTGCCAACTAGACATTGATACACCTTTCAGGTATCATTCATTAAATTTTGCTGGCGGTAATGAATTGACTAGCAATTGATTTGGAGAAATAAAAAACAAGTGGCTATGTTTTCAAAAGACCTAGGCGTAGACTTAGGCACCATGTTTACCCGTTTGGCTGATAGTAACCAAGTATTAGTTGAAGAACCAACCATTGTTGCCATTGAAGTGGAAGAACAAAAGATGGTCGCGGCTGGTGTGGAAGCACGCGATATGTACGGTAAAGTGCCGGATAATATTGAAGTAGCACGCCCATTAAAAAATGGCGTGATTGCAGATTATGAAATTACTGAGACGTTGCTTCAATATTTATTACAACGCGTCAGCGGTTCAATGCGCATCTTTCGCCCGCGTGTAATGATTTCTGTCCCGTACGGAGTCACCAGCGTAGAACGGCGTGCTGTCTACGAAGCCGTGATGGAAGCAGGAAGCCGTGAAGCCTATTTAATTCAACAACCTTTAGCCGCGGCAATTGGCATTGACTTGCCCATTAATTCCCCATCAGGCAATATGATTATTTGTTTAGGCGGTGGATGTACTGAAGCGGCAGTCATGGCAATGTATGGCATCGTCGCCGCCGATACACTCCGTGCAGGTGGCATGGATTTAGATGAAGCGATTGTCAATTATGTACGCCGAAAATATGGCGTGGTGATTGGTCAAGTAACTGCTGAACAATTAAAGATTCGCATCGGTGCGGCTGTGCCACAAGACGTTGAAAACAGTATGGAAGTACAAGGTCAAGATCAAGTGACTGGTTTACCAAGACCTGTCACTTTAACAACTGGTGAAATTGTTGAAGCATTACAAGAACCATTAAAACAAATCGTAGAAACAGGTAGAAAAGTTTTAGAAAAAACACCACCTGAATTAGTATCAGATATTATTGATAGAGGTGTGGCATTGTGTGGTGGTGGGGCATTGCTTCGTGGTATTGATAAACTATTAACCAAATCTTTAGGCATTCCCGCTTATTTAGTAGATAATCCGCTTACGTGTGTGGTGCAAGGCGCAGTGAAAGGATTTGGTATGTTGAATCTGATTCGCAGGAATCTGCCACAGGTGTAGAAAAAACAAAAGGCTTCCGATGAGGAAGCCTTTTTATATACAGTATCAATTGTCCCGAAGAATGAAGCGGTTTTTATCTTATAAATAATAAGTCATTCTTTGTAAATTAGTAGCAGGGTCTGAATATTGCACTTTCACACTGTTAGGTACAGTTACATTTACAGGCGCATAATTCAAAATAGATTTAATTCCCGCTTGCACTAATTTATCTGCTACATCTTGCGCGGCAGAAGCAGGCACGGTCATCATCGCAATTTTCACACCTAATGTTTTGATGCGTTCATTCAATGTGGCTGAATCTTCAACCGTAAAATCACCAATGGTTTGACCTACTTTATTTTTATCATTATCAAAAATAGCAACCACTCGAAAGCCACGGTCTTGAAAACCTTGATAATGTGCCAAAGCGTGACCCAAATCACCAGCACCGATGACAATCACATCCCACAAACGATCAACTTTTAAAATTTCACGCAACTTATCAATCAAAAATTCAATCGAATACCCCGTGCCTTGTTTGCCAAACTCACCAAATTGTGAAATATCTTTACGAATTTGTGCGGCGGAAATCCCCACATGTTCGCCAAGTTCTTGTGAAGATGTCGTTTTCAAACCGTTATCAGCCATGCGTTGTAATGCACGCAAATAAACGGGCAACCGCCCAATAATAATATCTGGAATTTTTTTTGCATTCATCCTGTTGTCACCAGTTTGTGATAACTATAACTATACCAGATTTTGTACAATTTGACACAATCATTTAAAGAAAAAATGCAGGTTTTGTTGATATAAACCCGCATCTTTCTTAACGTTGAACCTGATTCTGCTTTTTTACAGTTTCCACTCCTGAACTTTTTCACTGTCTTTCGCGCCTTTTTTGCCAATCACTTTATATACATTCACGGCTTGTGTTTTGCCTTTAACAGTCACAGCATCTGCAAACTCAACATCATAATCATCTTTTATGGCTTGATACGTACTTTCACTAATCAAAATGGGCCATGAATAAGTTTTGGTCAAATCTTGTAAGCGTGAAGCGAGGTTGGCATTATCACCAATCACGGTGTAATTAATTCTTTGCTCTGAACCTACCAAGCCTACAAACACCTCGCCAGAATTTAATCCAATTCCCATTTCAATTTGACTTGGTTTCCCTTCCTTTGCCCATTTCTCGCGCATTTCATATAAGGCTTTTCGCATATCTAATGACGCATTCAATGCTCGTAAAGCATGGTCTTCATAATGAACTGGCTCACCAAAAAATGCGATAATGGCATCGCCTTCGTATTTATCCACAGTGCCGCCATGTTTATAAATGACTTTCGACATGGCTTCCAAATATGGATTTAACAAAGCCACCACGCCTTCTGGAGTCATCTTTTCGGATAAAGTCGTAAACCCGCGAATGTCTGAAAATAGAATTGTGATGTTTGAGCGTTTATTTAATGAGTCTAAATCTTGTGTGGCTACCATTTGGTCAACCATTTCGGGTGAAATGAATCGGCTGAACAAATTGCGGATGCGTCTTTTTTCCAATTCTTGTGAAACGGCTTGTTCTAAGGTTGGGAGTACAACGCCTAAAAACAACATAATCTCTGGCATGACAACTGGCAAAACATATCTTTGTTGCACAAAAATAATGAAGGCTGTTACAAAATACCCAATCATGCCTACAATTAATAAAGTAATTGTGACAGTAGGGCGTTTGGATAATGTAATCAAATACGCAATTAATGCCATGCCTAAAATAATTAACATGCTCATCCACGGCGGAGCAATGCTGATGTATTTTCCGTTGATGATTGTGTCAATAGCGTTGGCGACAATTTCCACACCAGAAGTTGGGATTTGCGTTGAAAATGGAGTCGGGTAAATATCTTGCAGTGTGACTGTCGTTGCACCAATCAAAACAATTTTGTCTTTGAAAGCATCTGGGTTTTGCTCTAAGACATCTCCTAATGCCACACTTGCGGCGGAATAAGTTAAATATGTTTCAGCAGGTCCTGCATAGTTGACAATTAATTGTCCGCCGTATAATGGCACGCTTTCATTATTAAATTGCACGCTATTATTGGTTGGGTCAGATGGTGTATCTACACCGAGATAAAGTTTTGCAGTTTCAAAAGCCCAGTTGTAATAAAGTAAATTATTGTATTCATCAAAGGCTTGTAAACTTCTCACCACTGCATCTTCATCACGGATAAATGATGTGATGCCGATTCCATCTAACACTTCACGATAAGGTGAAAGTGGTTGCGAAAGTGTAGATGTGCTAAATCCTTCCTCGCGCCTTTCAGTGATTTGCAAAATGTTGACTGCATTTGTGCTTTCACCTAAGGCTGATACAAAGGCTTCATCACCATTCTCTTCATCTGGCTCAAACAGAATAATATCCACGCCGACAACTTTTGCGCCACCAGCGTTGATTTGATGCACAATCTCAGCCAAATAGGAACGGGGCCAGGGCCAGCGATAGCCTGTGTAATTGAATGAAAAATCATCAATGGCGACAATGACAATATCACTAGACGGTGTTTCGTCACCACGTAAACGCATGAGCGAATCACGCGCGGAATATTCCATCGTTTCAAGTGGCGTTGTCACTTGTGGTAATAATCCTACGGCTTGAATGAAGATTAATAAAATTGCAGTTCCTAAAATTAATCCAAGCCGTAGGTTGAAGGGCTTATTTTTCATACTATTATTCTTTTATTCGCCATAACAAACGTAATAGTATTCATCCCAACCAACAAAACAACTACTAAATTCATTACAAGGATCACACTCCTCTTCTGTTGGCGGTAATTCTGGGTCTGGCTCACGAGATGGGCGTGGGGTTGGGTCACCTGCTGGTTTGGAGAAAAAGTTTGAGGTGGTGGAGCAAATTTCCACGTCGTCTGAGCCGTAGGCTGTCACAAACCATGAGTATTGTCCACCGTTGGGGAAAATCTCAATGTAATAAGATGGATTGGTTTCTGTTGTTTCAATGGTGGCTCTGTTGCCATTCGCATCAATAAACGTGATGACGTAATATTGTGCGCCTTCTTGTTCCGTCCATTCAAAATTAACTTGACCTTGTTTTGGCAAACTTGCACCAGCGGGCGGATTAACAACTTGGAAACAGGCATTGCTGGCTTCGGTGGGTGGAAGTGCTTGCTCAAGTGTTGGGGTTGCGGTTGGTGTCTCTGAAGGTTGTGCCAATGCAGTGGCTGTGGACATGGCTTGATCGAATAACTCTTTGGTTTCAGGGTTTTCATTTAACCATTCTTCAAAATCTTCTTGAGTCATGGGTAAAACGCCGGGTACAGTCCAAGTGCCAGTGGTTTCATCAAATGCAAAAAGAATCACTTGTTGACCATTTGTAAAATTGACAGTACCTGCCGGGTTGGTAGCAGAACAATTACCGGTTAAACAAGTAATGTAAATATCTTTTGTAATTGGGTCAACTTCTACTTTCATGTGTGAGCCGCGTACCGAAGCAACACCAGATGGCGTTTCAACATCGGCTTGACCACCGTTTAGGATGATGAAAATTTTTCCGATTTCTAATTTGATTTTGGTGATGAGTCCACCTGCGGTTTCTTCGTTTGATGTTAAAGTAAACAACGAAGATGGTGCGATACGAATGATTGTGCCTGAAGATAAATCCAAACGCACGCGTCCATCGTCACCAGTTTGAACTTGCCCGTTCACCTCAAGTGTAGTTTCGGGGTTGGCAGGTGCAAAATCATTTTGCCCGCTTTGTTTAATATCTACTTTGCCTGTCAATTCACTTAATGCCGCAGAAAGTGGCGAAGAAGCAGGCTCGGCTTGACAGCCAATTAACGAAATAATGATGACGGCGATGATAAAAGGTAAAGCGAATTTCTTTTTCATTCTTTTCTCCAGTTTGCTAGTCAAAGGCTTTCATACTCAATCTGTAATTTGTATAATTATTTTCAGTTGTGTTTGCTTGAAATATTCTTAAAGTATAACTTTCATTTGGTAAAAGATTCAAGAAAGTTTTGTTACTGCAAGGTGACGAAAAACTTTCAATGGCACTGCCTGCTTGCCAAACTTCTATGTTTAAATCATTTCCAGCACAATTCAATTCAATCAACATATCGGATGCAACCGACGAAAACGCAACCCAATCTTCAACATCACCTTGCGGAGACGACAAATCATTTGTGATTTGCAAAGTTTTATTTTCTGTTAAAACGATTTTCACCAAAGGTGTTTGCATCGAATCGTTATCTTGTAAAGCAATTTTATTTAACACACTCGGCGTTTCATTAATTACAAGAGCAGTTGGTGTACTCTCTATCACAGCAATTACAGGCACTTCTTCAATATTTTCAATTTGCAAAAACTCCGAAGCCACCCAACCAATTTCACCAATAAATCGGATTTGCATCCACGCACCACTTTCACTTTTACCAGTTACTACCACTACATCATTTTGAGTTAAGACCCCGATAGACTCAAATTGTGTACCTGCACCACTGCGGACATTGATTCCACTTGTCACAACCCCGCTTCTTCCTACGGGTTGACCTGATTCTAAACCTACAATTTGAATCTCAACCGAAGCATCCACTTGCACAAATTCCGCACGTACCCAACCAGCATTATTTTCATAAATAATTTGCATCCAATTGCCAGTAGACTCTTTGCCAATGATTTGAATCGGTGTAAATGCTGGAATGACTCCTAACGT
>DQGV01000254.1:0-261 GCA_003524705.1 Anaerolineae bacterium
TGCAATGGCAACCCATGCAAAAAGGGATACCGAATGTAAAGATTGAACGCTTCCCAACAGCAGGGCATTTTCCAATGTTGGAAATGCCGAATGAATTTAGCCAAACACTAAAAAAATTCCTCGACGAAGATTTTTCAAAACCCAATGAGCAATGATTCTTTCTTTTACCCTCAAAAGATGGGTAAGGTGATGCTTTTGGGGTTAGAAGAAGTAATCGGAAAAAGTGGCGTCGCCTCAATTCTTGATTTAGGCGGGCTTGCC
>DQGV01000254.1:412-8081 GCA_003524705.1 Anaerolineae bacterium
TTTTTTTTTTTTTTTTTTTGTGTAAAAAAAAAAAAAAAGAAGAAGTAATAGGAAAAAGCGGCGTCGCTTCGATTCTTGATTTAGGCGGGCTTGCTCACCTGAGTCAAAATCTTCCGCCTGCCACAGCAGATAAAACGTTTGGGTTTGAGGCGGTTAGTCAAATTCATCAAGCATTAGAACAGCAATTTGGTCCACGCGGCGGACGTGGTTTGGCATTACGAGCAGGACGCGCTTGCTTTAAGTATGGCATTAAAGAGTACGGCTCATTGATGGGGATTACTGAAATGGCGTTTCGTTTACTTCCGCTTCAGACCAAGCTTCGAGTTGGTGCCAAATCTTTTGCAGAGCTTTTCAACAAACATACCGACCAAAAAGTGCGCCTTGAGGAAACCGACGAAAAAATTTATTGGCATATCGAAAGATGCCCATTATGTTGGGAACGAACTGCCGACGAGCCGATTTGTCACTTAGCGGTTGGTTTATTGCAAGAGGCTTTGTATTGGGTCAGCGGGGGGAAAGTATTTAATGTAGAAGAAACGACTTGTATTGCGCAAGGTGCTACGGCTTGTACGATTGAGATTGATAAAACGCCACTTTAAACAGTATTTATCCTGCTACTTTTGAAATACCTTTTCTAACCAAATACCCAACGGCAATCCCTGCTAGCATGGCACACACAAAACCAGCCATTGCCCCAAACATATTGCCTACATAAAAATTGACAAATAAGCCCGCCAAGCCCCCTAGAAAACTGATTAATATAATTGTAAATACTAAAACAAACATATCTTTGACAATTTTGAGTCTTGGATTATCTGATTCTTTATATTTTTGGAAGATGTTATAGGTTGCGATGGTAAGACTAAGAAATAATACTATACTGCCGAGTGCAAGCGTGGCATCCCGGTAGAGAAAGATAGAGAGTAGTGCAATAAGAGGTAAGAGAATGAGTAGAATATTTTTCATGTTTCCAATCTAATTAACTGTAAACTTTATTAATAATAAATATGGATTAGGGGACAACTTCAAGATAGACCTTAAATTCCTTTACTTTTGTATTACAGGGCAAATTTGAACCTACTTTTATGTATCCATCTTCAACGATTGTCTGATACGGGTCTTTTTCAAAAGCAACTGAGCTATCCCACCATACAAACTTCCCATTTTCATCATAAAAGGTAATTACGAACTGTAATTTAGGTCGAAAAATGCCAGTGGCAATTTGGCTACCATCAGGGAGGGTTAATATCCTACCACCTAAAGGGTCATTTGGTTGAGGAACTCCTTTATTTCCATATTCTTCAACTAAGTTATCAAAGATAGGGTTTGGGTCAATTTGAGCAAGTAGGTCGAAAGTACATGCCTGCCAAAATTGACGAGGATTCTCAACCTGTTTCACTGGAATATCACTCCAGTATTGATACCACTTGGCAACACTTGGCTCGGAGGGTCGCGTGACTAGTGTGGTTTGTAAAGTATTCCAGCCGAGAAGCGGAAAGCCGAAAGTATCCCAAAACCACCTCAAGCCTAAATATATAGTCGGTTTTTCGTTTCTTTGAAAAAACTGTCGTCCTGGCCCATACTCATCCATCAGAACACCACCCCAAACTCTAATTGGGCGTTTTCCACCTGGTGGAATTATCATGCCGATTTCTGAAGGAAGTAAATCATAATAAGTATCTGGATATTGTATTTCTTTTGCACTGTCCAATCGAATCGCGGTTACCCCATCCTGCCTGCTCACTTGCGAATTAATTTCGAGTAGTTCTATCATTGTATTCCCATTATTCTGTATCTCAGCGTCAATTTCTAAGACAAATGGCATAAGAGGCAGGGCATTAGGTCGAATCAATATTGAGTAACTAACAACCTCTAAATCTGAACTACCCTGAATATCCCAATGAAGATTGGAGGAAATTTGTTTTTCAAGGTAACGTGGCAATAAAAATAAGTACATGTATAGTGCTCCTAATAATATGAGGAAAATCGAAACAACTATTTTGAAAATTCTTCTTGAAAAAAGTTTTCTTAAAGTCTTTATCATTTATCAAATTCTCCCTGTAATCCTTGGTTTAGTTGTTCAAGAAAAGTGGTAATTTGTATTTTGGCGTAGCTTTCAAGGGTTGGTTGAGCAAAATAAGCATTGCCACCATTCCAGACTCTTGTTGGGACATTTATTTTTGGTGGTTGGCTTGCATAAAACCCTGCTCCTAAATCTGCAATCAATTCTTTATTTTGTTCTATAAACGTCTGTGTTGAAAATGGAAAAATCGTTCCTGTTTGCGGGTTGTATTCAATACCTAATATATTTGCAAATTTGGTATACATATTTGTTACATACGGGCTATTGGGAGATAAAGCATTTGAGAGTTCTTCTGATAAATTGTTCCCATTAGGATTAATAGCATTATTTTTTGCAATGACAACCCCAAGAATATCACCCTCTAAATCAGATTGCGACATCTCAATTCTATATCCTTCTAACGGATCTGAATATTGAAACCCTACCGCCGTGCTACCTGCCAAATCTCCAATATACGTTACTGCTGGTACTGTTTCTATCTTTGTTTTATCTAAACCAATTAGGTTTGCATATATCTCTCCAAAAGATCCAAGACTGATATTTTCTGGTTTGATTTGATTAAAGTTACCATCAATTGCACCAATAATATGGTCAAAGGCAAATTCCCCGCTAGTGTTATATCCTATTGGGTGTTGAACTTGCACTACTGCTTGAGTATAGCCATGTCCCTGAGTAGTCAAAAGCAATATAGCACGAGAAAATGCCGCTTCGCCAGATGTAATGCCGTTTCGATTTCCTAAAATGCTATAGATAGTCGAATTTACCTCTTTAGAATTTTCTATAAAAGGATCTAATGTACTTGAGTAATATAACTCTCGTAATGTAGTAACCATCGTTTTATTATTGTACCCAAAGTAGTTTTGTAAAGTATCAACTTGATTTAGGGTATCCCTCCATGATACTTGCCCAATATCAATATATCTTTCTAGTTCTTGTATTTGGTTTATGCTCATCGTGGAGCGCCACTTATTTAATCCTAAGAAGTTTTCAGTATAGTAATAATAATCTTCAGATTGACCGCCTGATTCATGAATCAACTTTTGTTGTTGTATGTTCAGGGCATCAATTGTTGAATTTCGAGCCTGATTCCAATCACTATTCGTAAACAAGCGATCTAAGAATGTGGGTGATTCGTCGCCCGATGAGAAAAACACATCTTTCAAATTATTAAGTTGTTGCCCAAACCAACTTGTTGTAGTAGTTTGAGCAAGTGTTGCCAACGGCTTTGACCCACCGGCATTAACCTTACTGACATACACACTTTTCTGGTCTTTATGCTCATTCGTCAAGTGATTAAATGTATTTTGGCTTGCAATTTTCTTGGCTTCTTGCTTCGCTTCTTCTATCTTCGCAATCCCATTCCATCTTGCCGATGCAACAGCGTTTTGTTTTTCCCTTTCCCTATCTAACTTGGCTTGATAGGCGGCATTCAAATAATCAAGGCGAGCCTGTTCTGCTTTGCGTTCTGCATTTTTCTCCATCTGAGCGATTCTATCTAATTCCCTTTGTCTGGCTTCTTCTTCCTCACGTTTTCTCTGCCATTCAGCAAGCGTTGCACCTAGCACTGCCGTTGCCATAGCTCCCCATAAAATCTCTGTATTGGTTATCGGGGTAACGGTGTTTTCATTGCCAGAAGTAAATGAAGTCAATGCACCAGATTGTGCTGTGACATTTTGAAATACCGCTTCCCCACCTAGATTGGTGGACGTAGTTTCATTAGAAGTAGTATTGTTGTTTTCATTCCCAAAAGTTAATTCATTGGTTGGCTGGTTATCTTGTTGGTTAGTTAATGCTTCATTTGTAGTTGGGGGCGTGAAAGGCGGAAGGACTTGTAAGAAACTCAAAGGGTTGACATTCACAACCGCTGTTCTAAAGGTTTCATTCCCTGCTTGGTCTGAGATTTTCAAAGTGATGTAATAATCGCCTACGGGTGCAGAGGTGCCATCTTTGAATTTACCATCCCACAGAATATCACTTTCTACTTTGTATCCAGAAATTTCTTCGAGCCAAACAACCTTTTTATACTTCTCATCTTCATCTTCAATGACCGTGCGATTTACCCACAAGCCACTGCCATTATCTTCAAGGGAATAATATAAAGTATCGCCTAAATCAATTTCATCGTCCATATCTACTACTGGAGCAATTGTATCCACTTTTAGGGTTAATGATGGAGTGGTTGTGATGTTGCCAGCGTTATCTGTAATTTGGAATTGATAAGTATGGATTCCGTCTATAAACTGTAATGGAGAGGTATACAAATTAAATGTTCCGTTATTTAACCTATATTCTATCGAAGCAATCCCTGAACCTGCATCTGTGGAAGTTGGAGTCACACTCGTTTGAGAAATGTACCAATCGTTTTGTCCCTTTGTGCCAGTCGTTGCAAGGTTCAAACTTGGAGTGATGGTATCTACTTTGATTTGTTGTTCAGTAGTTGTGTAAGTGTTGCCCGCATTATCTATGGCACGATATTGAATAGAAATGATTCCATCTGTAAAAGTATTCTCTGCGTAAGTTACCCAACCTGTATTGTTTACATTCATTTCAAAAGAGGCAATCGCAGAGGTTGAATCTGATGAAGTGGCATTCATGGTCACATTTGAAACATACCAATTGCTTAATCCAAGTGTACCTGTGGTTGAGGTATTAATCACAGGGGTTACTGTATCTACTTTAATTTCTTGAACTGTTGTTTCGGTTACATTGCCTGCATTGTCTGTAGCACGATATTGAATTGTGTGAATACCATCAGTAAAAGTAGTTTCCGCATAATTTACCCAGCCTGTGTTGTTTACATTCATTTCAAACGTTGAAATGCCAGAGGTTGAATCTGTAGAAGAAGCAGATAGAATCGCTGAACTGACATACCAATTGTTGTATCCACTTGTCCCTGAAATACTTCCATTAATTTGTGGAGTTGTAGAATCTTTTTGTAAGTCGTTGTATCTGAATCGGAAAGTCCTGTTGAAGAATCGACTCGATAAGTAATATTTCCTTGACCATCATTTAATGGAACAGAGCAAGTCTTGTTTCCTGTTGGGCAAGCAAAGGCAATGCCATTAATCGTCCCACTGATGATAACTTGTGCATTTTGCGGGTCACTGGCAGTTAAGTCTAAACTCAAATTGCCTTTACACCAGTCATTGTTTCCAGTACTAGAACAGTTCAAAGTATGAGAAATAACAGGTGGCTGGGTTGGTGGTGGTAATTCCTCTTCACAGTCTGCTAAACAAACATATTCTAAACAATTTTTAGGCCAAGCATCTGGGTCCCAAGCGGTGCATTTGACACAAGCAAACGGGCAAGCATCGGCACTGGAAGCAAAGAGTTTCAAAACAGGTAAAGATTGTTGTAACGGCGTTTGTTCGGCTGTATTGGGTGGAAAAGCGATGGGTACAAACCAAATGAATGCAACAACAAGAATAGCAATAAATACTTTGGTGGGGTGAAGAATATTCTCTATGAACTTTTTCATGCAACTTTCCCTCTTTGAGGTAAAAATTTTCAAACATTGTAAGGACGAATCTTTTTGTGAGCAATGCCTTTTTGTATACAAGTTTGTTAGGCTAATATTTTTGTAAGGTATGTACTGACAATAAATTGAAGGCGTGCCTTAACTCTTGCTTTGATTTATAATCCCTCTATATGCTTAAAGCGATTCTGAACGCAAATACTCAAATTATGCCTTTTTGCGAGCTTGCGCGTGACCTGCGGATTCAAAATAAGCCGCTATGGTTACACCAGCGTAACTTGTTGGCTCCTTATACTACACGCGAAATTGAATTAAAAAAGGGTGAACGAATGCCGGCCGTGCGTGAGCCGACGATTATGTATCGCGATAATTTATATTTTGATGAAATCTATATTACTGAGTTTATGAAAGAAGCGGTCAAGCGCAAACGCCCAGTGCGGGCGGCATTCCGTTCCGATGACCCTGCTTTTCGTGAACATGCTTATCCGCTTTCTACATCCTATACACCCGCAGGGAGTTTGTACCTTGCGGATTTATGGTATTACCCGAATGGTCCAGTGGCGGGCGCAGAACCATTGGTGATTGATTTAGAAGCAAAAGAAATTGGGTATTATCACGTGCCAACGTATATGGGTGATCAAAGCGGTGACTTAGTTTTTCAAGTGCCGTTAAAGTCTTTCATTGCGATTGATTCATGGGTGCATCTTTTCATCGCAGATATGGTCTTTGGTCAATTTGGACGTGGGGCAAGATTTGAAAAACGCCTCAACGAAGATTTAGGATTCAAATTAAAAATTCTTGGCAAAGCAGTTTATGAAGGTCGGCAAGTGTTGGAATGTTCTGAACTTGTGCAAGTGGGTAAAGGTTGTGTGATTGATCCCAGTGCTGTGATTCATGGTCCAACCATTATTGGTGATAATGTCACTATCAATGCTGGGGCTGTGATTGAAAACTGTGTTATTGGCAATAACGTCAACATTTCACAAGATGTTCAACTCATGCTTTCTGTTGTGGGTGACGGTGCATTTCTTCCATTTAGAACCGCATTGTTTATGACCACATTAATGGAAAATAGCATGGTGGCTCAAAATACTTGTCTGCAAATGTGTGTGGTTGGCAGAAATACGTTTATCGGTGCAGGCTCTACCTTTACAGATTACAACTTAATCCCTACGCCCTTAAGAGCGCGTGATGGCAACGGAAATTTAAGTATTTCAAACCGCCCGGTGTTGGGAGGTTGTGTGGGGCATAACTGCCGCATTGGTTCAGGCATGATTATTTACCCCGCCCGCACCATCGAATCAGATGTAGTTTTAGCCGCTTCGGTTGAAAGGCGTGTCATTGACCGTGACATAACGTTTGACCAGAGTGACCATCACAAATGGAAGTTGGCTCACTTGCACCAGACTCCATATCACAAAAAAGCACAGGTGGTGGAGTCATGGTAAATGGATAGTTTCGCTTTCATCATACACCCCGTTGACCCCAAGCGAGATGTCAGTCGTAAGTTTCCGTTCTTAGGAAGAGTATTATCTGAAAAACAAATTGACTTTTTCTCCACCTTCTTCCCGCCGGTGTACATTTCAGAAATAGAAGGGATAAAGTCACAAGCCACAGGTAAAGAAATCAAAGGCTGGTTTATTGCATGTCCATACACGCCGCGCCGTATGATGCAGTTGCCTGAGAAAACGGTCTATCGTAAAATTATTCAAACTGGGCGCATGGCTGAGAAACTTGGCGCAAATATTCTTGGTCTCGGCGCGTTTACATCTGTTGTTGGTGATGCCGGTAAAACGATCGCTGATAAGTTAGAGATACCCGTCACAACCGGTGATTCATATACTGTGATGATTGCCGTACAAGCCATTCGAGATGCGGCAAAAGTGATGGATATAAAAATAGAAGACGCGACAGTTGCCGTCGTGGGAGCCACTGGTTCAATCGGGCGCGTCTGTGCGGAGTTGATAGCTGGTGAAGCCGCGCGGACATTTCTCATCGCCCGTGATGAGAAAAAACTTGAGGTTCTGCGAGACAGGTTGAAGGTCAATGCAAGAAGCGAGTTATGTATCAGCACAAAAATGGATGTTTTAAAGGAAGCACAATTGATTTTG
>DQGV01000084.1 GCA_003524705.1 Anaerolineae bacterium
AATGAACTTGAAGCGGGCGAGTTGCAAGAACAAGTTTCGTATTGGAGCACGCGCGCGGCAGTGGCTGAACAAAATTTAATAGCCACGCAAAATAAATTAAATGAACGTGGCGAAGAAATTAATCGTTTGGATGCAAGGCGTGTGGAATTTTCAACCCGTTTGCAGGAATTGGATTCTTCATTATCAGGTTTAGATGTAGAAAAGAATCAATTGCGTGAACAAGAAACAAATTTGAATGTGCAGTTAGAAGAAATGCGTGTGCAAATTGAGCCTGCTGAAAAAGATTTGGCGATGGCAGAAGGTGAAGAAAAACGTTTGCAAGATGCTGAAGCCAATTCACAACGTTCGTTTGCAAATGCTGAAAGAATGTATGGTCAGGTGCAATTAGAGCAGACTCGTAAAAATGAAGCGTTAGATAATTTGCGTCAAAAAATTACAGATGATTTTGGTTTGGTGATGTTTGAATATGCCGAAGATGTTTCGGGACCTGTACCTTTGCCGATTGAAGGCATGGTGGAGCAATTGCCTGTGATTACAGAAATTGCGCCTGAAATTGAAGAGCAATTGACTCATCATCGTGCGCAAATTCGGCGTATGGGTCCGATTAATCCAGATGCGAAAACAGAATATGACGGTGAAAAAGAACGTTATGAGTTTATGAAAACGCAAGTGGAAGATTTACGCAAAGCCGAAGCCGATTTGAAACAAGTTGTGGCTGAACTCGATGAATTAACCAAACAAGAATTTGTAAAAACATTTGACGCCGTAGATAAACAATTCCGTGAGACATTTGTGCGTTTGTTCGGTGGTGGCTCAGCGAGATTGGCACTTACTGACCCTGAAAATTTAGTTGAAACTGGTATTGAGATTGAAGCACGTTTGCCCGGCAGACGTGAACAAGGTTTGGCTTTGCTCTCTGGTGGTGAAAGAAGTTTGACAGCCATTGCTTTGGTATTTGCTTTGCTAAAAGTTTCTCCAACGCCAGTTTGTGTGATGGATGAAGTAGATGCAATGTTAGATGAAGCCAATGTAGGACGTTTTAGAGATTTGCTCGTTGATTTGAGTAAAGACACACAATTTATTATCATCACACATAATCGTAATACGGTTCAAGCGGCAGATGTGATTTATGGTGTGACGATGGGGCGCGACTCAGCGAGTCAGATTATTAGCTTGCGGTTGGATCAAGTCACGGATGATATGTTGAAGAGGGGATAAATAGTTTTTTCTTTGCACGGCAATAAAAAGAATTCTAAGGAGAGAAAAAATAGTCTTTTAGCGGAGCGGGTGACTGGTATGTGGCGATTTGTAGTTGGTTATCATGGATGACAAAGTACCAGTGCAACTCTGTAGATTCATTTGATTCGACCACAGCAGACAGGTGGTAATTGTAAGGATGTCTTGCTTGTTGTGTTGTGAAATTTACTTTTTCAATTGCAGAAAAATGAACTTCGTTTTTTAGGTAATTTGCTGCTGTAATCCAGGCAAATGCCTTCAAGACCGATTCTAGATTCTCGTTGCTTATTAGGATTTGGTTATCATAGAGTAATGTGTTGAAACTCTCATCTTTATATTCTTTTTGCCCCTGCTGAATAAAGATGAAATTATTTTGAAAAAATCCCTCTTTGTTAGATTCACCGTTTTCTATAACTCTTATTTCAACTAAATAGAATTTAGCTTCTGGAAATAAGGTCTCCCACTCTTCTCTTGTGACAAGCTCTGTAGAAAGATATTCAGAACAATTCTCAGCAAGAAAACTCTGACTTGTATTACATTCTGGATCAGGTTCTCCTGTATTTAATACTACTTCCGTTTCTGTTTTTTCTGAATCTGACAGACTCAGCCAGTAGTATTTAATCCCTAATAAAACTATAATGAGAATGACAAATACTTTTATCTTCATGGTTGTATTATATCCATAGTGCTGAACTCTCTTGTAGTAAAAAAACTCTTGATGTATTCGTTATTTGGGCAGTTATTCAGCATCATACAACTTACTTATCTCAGAGTAAGAAAAAAAACTCACCTTCAATATTGAAAGTGAGTTTTTATATTACAAGATTGCTTCGTCGTGACTTCGTCACTCCTCGCAATGACATAACTTACGGAATCGGAGTCAATGTCACGGCTTGAAAGGTAGCAACTTGTTCTGCTTGGGCAGTTTGTTGAAGAGAGGCTTGCTCGGTCGCGGCGGTGACGAAGTTTGGTTCATTGGGTACGCGACTTCTCCAGAAATCAAAAGTTTCAACAACATATTCTGTTTCGCGGGCAGTTAGCAACCACGTTTGTAGAGCAGAGTCTTTTGCGTCCTCAATTTGTTCAGCAGTTAGAGGGCGTTCTTGCTTTGCTACTAATTGGATAATGTGAAACCCAAAACTGCTTTGAACGGGAGTTAATGTGATGTCACCAGGGGCATTGAGTGTAAAAGCGGCAGTTTCAAATTCTGGCACCATTGCGCCGGGGCCAAACCAGCCTAAATCTCCACCTTGCACGGCAGAGGCTGTGTCAGTTGAAAGTTCTTTAGCAAGTTCTGCAAAATCTTCACCGGCTTGCAATCGGGCAATGACATCATTGGCGGTTTGTTCATCAGCAACGAGGATGTGACGTGCCCAAACTTGAGTTTGTGAGGTGCTAACATCAGTTGCAATTTCATCACGTATTTTTTCTTGCAAGAGTTGAGTTTCAATAAAGTTTCGATAATAGTCTTCACTGAATCCAAACTTGACTAAGTTTTCACTCAAGTCAGCAACAGATTGTTGGAAACCTTCTTCGGTATATGGTGTAGATGTAGGCAAAGGCGTCGCGCTTGGACCCGCTGTAGCCGTAGGAAGAGGCGTGCTGGTCACTGTGGATGTAATTGTCGGTTGCGGAGTTTCATCTACTGATGTGGCAGTGGGCAAAAGTGTTGATGTGGCTGGTAAGGTTGGGGTAATGATGAGCAACGCTTCAATTGGCATTTCGGGTGTGTTGAAGGCAGTGGGGGTAATGCTAGGGGTTGGTGTGCCTTTAGGATAGTAGCTGAAGAAGCTTTGAATGGCTTCTTGTAATTCT
>DQGV01000086.1 GCA_003524705.1 Anaerolineae bacterium
GCTGAATAATTTTCAGGTAAACTTATAGGCAGATGTGCAAACATCTGCCTATTTTTTTGAATTGGAGAATTTTTAATGCGTCATACACACGGTTCAGTGGAAGTAGTTTGTGGTTCCATGTTTAGCGGCAAGACTGATGAATTAATTCGTAGATTGGTTCGTGCTACGATTGCAAAACAAAAAGTGCAAGTGTTCAAACCAGCCATTGACATTCGTTACGCAGTGGAAAAAGTCGCTTCACATGCTGGTTCGACGTATGATGCTATTCCTGTAGAAAAATCTGCTGAGATTCGTGCTAAATTAGATAAAGATACAACCGTTGTAGGAATTGATGAAGCACAATTTTTTGACCCTGAAATTGTTGAAGTGGTTAAAGAATTAGCAACCAAAGGCGTGCGTGTGATTGTGGCTGGCTTAGATACTGATTTTCGTGGTGAGCCATTTGGGTCTATGCCCATGTTAATGTCTGAAGCAGAAGATGTGTTGAAACTCCATGCGATTTGCATGGTGTGTGGTGATGAGGCTTCTCGCACACAAAGATTGGTCAATGGAAGCCCTGCGCGTTATGACGAACCCATTGTGATTGTCGGTGCTTCTGAATTATATGAAGCACGTTGCAGAGTGCATCATGAGGTTCCACGTTAATCAATTATGCAAAACTATAAAGATGTCCTTTCCGAAATACTCATAGACGAAAAAAGTCTGCAAAACCGAGTCAAAGAACTCGGCGAGCAAATCAGTGCCGACTACAAAAATCAAGATTTGCTTTTGATTTGCATCTTACGTGGAGGCGTACCATTTCTTGTAGATTTGAGTCGTCACATCACCATTCCACACATGATGGATTTTATGGCAGTTTCATCGTACGGGATCGGCAAACGCGAATCGAGTGGCTCGGCACGAGTTACATTAGATTTGCAAATGGATATATTAGATAAAAATGTAATTCTCGTTGAAGATATTGTAGATAGTGGTCACACCATTTCATCCGTTTTGCAATTGCTTGAAACGCGTCAGCCAAAAACGCTAAAGGTTTGTGCGTTGTTAGATAAACCCGAACGCCGTGAAGCCGAAGTGCTGATTCATTATCTTGGCTTTACCATCCCAAATAAATTTGTGTTTGGTTATGGTCTCGACCTTGATGAGTATTATCGCAATCTTCCTTTTGTTGGGGTAGTGGATTTAGACAAATATAAATCTTCTGATTAAATAAAAGCGGGACGATGGACGAAGAAAATAAAAATCCGTATGCTGGACGTTGGGTTGCAAAACTAAAAGGACGAATTGTCGCGCAAGGTGGCACGCCCCAACAAGCTCTGCTCGCATCGCAAGCCACACGTCACAAAGAAAAACCAGAAATCATTTTCATGCCGATTCATTTTTCACTTCCACCTTTGATTCAAAAGATAAAAGATGTTTTGCCTGCTGGGCAAGAGATGTATCTTGTCGGTGGTGCTGTGCGGGATTTATTTCTCTCGCGCCTCTCTTCTGACTTTGATTTTGCTCTGCCATCTGGAGGCATTTCCTTAGCCCGAAAAATTGCCAACACTCTGAAAGCGGATTTTGTCCCATTAGATGATGAACGCGACACAGGACGAGTAATCATTCAAGAAAACGAATCCAGAATCTTTTTAGATTTTGCCACCTATCGTGGAAAAGACCCTTCGACAAGCTCAGGGCAGGGTTTGGAAGAAGATTTGCGCGCCCGCGATTTCACAATCAACGCCATTGCTTATAATCTACAAGATGATACATTGATTGACCCAACTGAAGGCGTGAAAGATATTGAGTCAAAAATCATTCGTGCATGCTCACCGACTTCTTTTACAGATGACCCCGTCCGTGTTTTGCGTGGAGTAAGACTTGCCGCCGCATTTGACTTCACGATAGAAAAAGCCACACGCGAAAGCATGAAACAGGCATCCCCGTTATTACGAAGCGTATCCATTGAGCGAATCCGTGATGAGATTTTCAAAATCCTAAATTCAAAACGTGTTAGCGATTCAATCAAAGCATTGGACATGCTTGGTGTGATTGAACACCTTATGCCTGAATTGTTGAAAATGAAAGGCGTGGAACAATCTCTGCCGCATGTGTTTGAAGTGTGGACGCATACACTGTCAGTTTTAGATTACCTTGAAAAAATACTCTTCAATTTATTTGAAGAGACACCCAAAAATGAATTTGCTGAAGCTTTACAGAATCAACTTGGAAAATTCCGCGAACAAATTCATAAGCATTTTTCTGACTCGTTAAAAATAGATAGAACGCATCGTGCTTTACTTTTTTTCGCGGCGTTATATCACGATGTTTGCAAACCTGAAACCAAAACCATAGACGAAAATGGACGCATTCGATTTTTTAATCATGATCTGAAAGGTGCAGAAGTCGTTGCCGAACGCGCCCGTTCCTTTAATTTGAGCAATGATGAAGTTGAAAGATTAAGTGTGATTATCCAAAATCACATGCGCATTCATTCTTTCACAAGCAAATTAGAAAATGAAAACGAATACCCAACTCGCAGAGCCATTTATCGCTTCTTTCGTGATGCAGGCAAAGCAGGCATTGACTTGATTTTGCTTGCCCTTGCTGATATGCGTGGCACACGCGATAAAGAAATGACTCTCGAAGTTTGGAATATCTATTTGGAAATATCCAAAATTTTGCTTGAAAATTATTTCGAAAAGCCACAAGAGACAGTTTCTCCACCACGTTTAATTGATGGCAATGAATTGATGAAAGAATTAAATATCAAACCGAGCCGTGTGCTTGGTGAATTGCTTGAAGCGATTCGTGAGAATCAAGCCGAAGGAAATATTCACACACGAGAAGAAGCAATTAATTTTGCACGAGAAGAATTAGCAAGGAAGGAAAACGAACATGGAAAAGATTCAAGTTAACGACATCACTTTGGCTTTTGAAAGGCGTGGCAAAGGCACGCCTTTGGTTTTGTTACATGGCTATCCACTTGACCATCATGTTTGGGATTTTATTGCCCCACTCCTAGAAAATGATTTTGATTTAATCATGCCAGATTTGCGCGGCTTTGGTGAATCTACAATTAGTGACGCAAATTACACCATAGATACTTTCGCCTCAGATATTGCTAGTTTGCTTGACCATCTTGGAATTAAGAAAACTGCTATTGCTGGTCACTCCATGGGTGGGTACATCGCTTTGGCTTTTACGAAATGGCATTTTGATAGAGTTAGTGGATTGGGTTTAGTTTCAACTCAAACATTAGCAGACCCACCTGATAGAAAAGAAGGCAGGTACAAATCTGCGGCGGATGTGGGCGAGAATGGAATCGGCGGTGTAGTAGATACAATGGCTCCAAAATTTACACCAGATGAAAACTTACAACTTTCTTCGCGTGAAATTATGGAAAGGCAAAAGCCTGGCGCGTTTATCGGTGCGTTGAAAGCCATGGCAGAGAGAATGGATACAACATCTTTAATTTCATCGATTAATTTTCCATTGGTTGTTATTCATGGAGATAAAGATAATTTAATTTCCATAGAACGCGCTAGAGAAGTCAAGTCACTTGTGCCAAATGCACATTTGATTGAATTACAGAATGTCGGTCACTTGCCGATGATGGAAGCGGTCAAAGAAACGGCTGAGGCGTTGAAACTGTTGAAATAAAAAACAAATCCTTCATCACAGATGAAGGATTTGTTTTTATAAATCAGGTATCCCTTAAGAAACTAGAGGCGCAGTATTGTTCAATCTAATTTTTTTTTCCGCTGGAGCATCATCAATGGGTAAGTGCAACGCACCAGTGCGCCTCATCATCTTGCGGATGTGAGCAACTAGCACGCCACTTGGCACAGGCTTTACAAGAAAATCATCGGCACCGGCATCTAAAATGCTGGCAACCAAACGTGGGTCATTAATAGCAGAGAGAATCAAAATCGGCGCATTGCTAAACGTGCGCACTGCTTTGCAAACTTGCCAACCATCCATGTCTGGCATCATCAAATCTAAAATGATGACATGCGGTGTTTTTGTTTTGACAAGGTTAACGCCATCGGCGCCATTATTTGTGGTGGTGACATCGAAGCCATGAGTCTTAAGCAACATACTCATTAAGTCTGTGATGGCAACGTCGTCGTCAATAACTAATACTTTTGTGTTCATAAATGTTTATTTTTCCTACGCCGCTATTATCCCTCATTTGTCTCATTTCTCACTTTGCAAAATGCTAACAGAAACCAAAAACTTACCTTCTTGAAAGGTGGCTTTAAACAAACTGCAAGAAAACCTGATTTGCCAAAAGCCTACCTTGCTTTGTAAGCCGATACGTTTCGGCATTTTTTTCAAGCAAATTTTTCTTGATTAACTCATCAATTTCTTTTTGATAAACATCCAAAAGCCCGCTTCCGAATCTTAAGTGGAAATCTGATTCTGCAACTCCAACTTCTACTAGCCTCAAGTTGTTGAGCATGTAATCGGACATATTTTCCTGCATGTTTTGTTGTTTGTGATTGACGGTTGCGGGTGAAAGCGGATATTCGAAATTTGGGAATTGGGAATCGGATAATCTTTCAATATAAGTTTTGATTCGTAATACATTGGAATATCTGATTCCATTGATATATCCATGTGCACCTGCCCCAAGCCCAAAATAGGGGAGTGATTTCCAATATTGAAGGTTATGCTGACAATAATATTCTTTCTTCTTTCCTCTTTCTTCTTTTTTTAATGCCCAATTAGAAATCTCATACTGCGTATAGCCAGTTTCGGCTAAATATTCACAAGTCCATTCATACATATCAGCGGCGAGGTCTGGGTTTGGGAGCGGAAGTAAACCTTTCTCAGCCCATTTGCCAAAGGGAGTTCCATGTTCAAGAGTGAGAGCATAGGCAGAGATGTGTTCGGGATGTAAATCTAAAATTCTTTTTAGGGTTGTTTGCCAAGTGGATAAGGTTTGTTCGGGCAAGCCATAAATTAAGTCTAAATTCAAATTGTCGAAACCTGCTTTTCGGGCAGAAGAAACGGCTTCGATAACATCAAAAAAATTATGCTCACGTTCAAGCATTCGCAATTCTTCTGCATTGGCAGATTGGACTCCGAAACTGATTCTGTTTATGCCGGCTTTGCGGATTGAATCTAGCTTTTCAGATGAAATAGTCCCAGGGTTGGCTTCGATGGTGATTTCTGCGTTAGGAGAAATATTGAAGGATGAAAATAAAGCCGAAAGAATAGAATCAAATTGACCCGAAGAAAGAAGCGAGGGAGTTCCTCCGCCGAAGAAGATGGTCTTAATGGTCTGACTAGTCGAAAAAGTCTTATTGGTCTGTTCGCCGACAAATTCGATTTCTTTTATGAGGGCGTTTACATATGCGGGGATTGAGTCTTCTTGGTTGGCGTAGGTGTTGAAATCGCAATAGGCGCAACGATGTTTGCAAAATGGGATGTGGATGTAGATTGAGGTTTCAGGTGTCATGTGCTAGGTAAATTTAACCACAGTTTTTGGCGATATTTGAATCATCAGGAAAAGATTTGTTTGTATGATGTTTATGACCTGCACGAACCCTGCAATGATGATTTTGATTTGTGGAAGCCTTTGTAATAAAAAATATTCACTGGCTTAAAAGATTGACACTGCAAAATAAGCGAGTATAAATGCTCATAACAGAGTCTGCTTGGAAATGGTTTCAAGCGTTACGCAGGGATACATCCTGCGGATCGTTTGGAAGTTTGTTTCTGGGCGGGTTCTTTACTTTTTAACCCTCGGAGGTGTGAGTGAACGCAAATTTAAAGTTAGGTGAGCATTATATTTTTGACTTGTCAGATTGCAACCGTGAGATTTTGATGGATAGCGAACGCGCTTATTCATTATTTGCACAAGCCGTGCGCGACAGTGGCTTGACGGTCGTGGATGAAGGTTTTTTCAAGTTTAGTCCGCATGGCTTTACTTGTTTTTTATTGTTAGCAGAATCACATGCTAGTTTGCACGCTTGGCCCGAATACAATTATTGTGCCATTGATTTATTTACTTGTGCTTTAGGCAAAGATTTTATGCCCGTGTTGATGCGCATCAAGGAAGCGTTTGGGGCTGATGATTTCGCTGTACGCAAGTTAGACCGCGAAGCATCTATTGAAACAAAGTTACCGATTGCCGCTTAACTTTTATGGAAATAGATAAGCGTCCTACAACTTGTTGTTGTAGGACGCTTATTTTTCTGTTTCAATCATTTCAAGAAAAATATCTACTAAGCGTGGTTCAAACAATGTGCCAGATTTTTCGCGCAAATATGCAATTACTTCATTGCGCGGTAGTTTTTTTCGGTAAGGTCTATCACTAGATAAAGCATCCCATACATCCACAATGGCGAACATGCGAGCGGCGAGAGGAATCTCTTCGCCCTTCAAGCCGCGTGGGTAACCACTTCCATCCCAGCGCTCGTGATGAAAGAATGGAATTTCAAGTGCGGGATGTAAATAGGAAATATTTGAAAGCATCTCAAACGCATATACAGGATGCTGACGCATTTTTTTCCATTCTTCTTCATCTAACGGACCTGGCTTTTGTAAAATTTCATCAGGAATTGCCATTTTGCCCATATCATGTAACAAGGCACCACGTTTGATATGTACCATTTCTTCATCACTGAAACCAAGTTTGGCGGCGACGCGAAGCGTTAATTCAGTCACGCGTTGGGTGTGACCTTCTGTTTCACGGTCACGTAA
>DQGV01000229.1:0-235 GCA_003524705.1 Anaerolineae bacterium
GTGTGAAGTTCCAGCGTTCGATAGATTTCCATTCGCCAAGCAAGGCATTGAAGCTCAAAATTGAAAAAATAAATAAAACTGTAAAAAGAATATGTTTACTCAATTCAAAAAACTTTATGTTCAACACATCTTTTGTTTTATTGAGCAATTCCATCATGGACCAGCTAAATGAGATAAAAAATAATGGCATAGCAATGACAATATAGCGATTCGCACCACCATGATTTTCCCAAGC
>DQGV01000229.1:491-1044 GCA_003524705.1 Anaerolineae bacterium
TCACCACCTACATAAACTGAATAGGCGATTTGACCCGTTAATACAAGTGCTAGCAATGAAATTTTCCAATCTATGCGAAAGAGGAAAAGAGAAAGCGGAAGCAAGAATAAAACCCAATTTGAAAAATATACGAATTGAATCAAAGCATATAAACCGCGTAAAGTTTTTAGGGTGGTGTTCCAGCCTTCTACTTTTAGATAATACGTGTTAGGAAGAAGTTCTCCATAATAAAAATACCTTGCTAAGGTTTGACCACCTAAAAATATAATTAATAATCCGAGACCATATATTAAGTGTTGTTTTCTATTTTCTTTTTGGGTGAAAAATAAAACACCAAGAATGACTAGGTATGGAACTGCCATATCAAAACGCACCAGTGTTGAAATGGCTAACAAAATATAAATCCAAATGTTAAATTTTGTTCCACTCTTTAATGCAAGCAAAATAACAGCACTAATAATTAATGTAAGTAAACTTACTTCCATGCCGAGCAGACCAAATGAATTTAAGGGTGCATAAAAGGCGGTCAGGGCAATTGCTGAAAGCATAACGA
>DQGV01000229.1:1211-6950 GCA_003524705.1 Anaerolineae bacterium
TGTGCTCTTCCGATCTGGGCAATTGCTGAAAGCATAACGAACAAATCATCTGTAAAATGTTCGACAATGCGTCGCACAAGAAACAGGTTCAAGGTCAAGAGAGAGGCGCCGAGGATTTGGATGTAAAGTCCCGTTTGATTTAATCCAATGGGCAGAAGATGAACAAGTGCCATAATGCCTGTCCACAACGGGTTTGTGATTCCCTCTACACGTTCTCCGGGATTCCAAACCAAACCATTTCCATGAGCAAGATTGTAGGCATATCGCATGGAAATCATAGCATCGTCAAACAAAATGTAGTAGGTTGTGCCTTCGATGTTGAAACTAGTTAAATTGATGTAGCGATAACAATAATAAAGATAGCCAATGATGAGAAGGGCAAAGTTTAGATTGCGAATGGCTTTTGAATTCATATTTTTATTATATCGTAACCCAAAATTCACCGACTGAATTTTGGAGTATAATCGGGGTCTGTAAATTCGTATGGGCACGATATATCGTACCCTACATAATCAAACGGAGAAAAAATGGCAAAAGCAAAACTCATTGCCCCTTATGGTGGCAAACTTGTAAATTTGGTTGTGACTGGCAAAGAACGCGAAGAATTGCTTGCAAAAACGGCACAACTTCCTTCCATCAAAATTACAGCAAGAAATTTATGTGACTTGGAATTAATCGCCACTGGCGGTTTTTCACCCCTCACCACGTTCATGGGCAAAGCAGATTATGACCGTGTGTTGAAAGAAATGCGTTTGGCAGATGGAACTGTATTTCCGCTTCCAATTACATTAACGGCTGACCCAAAAGAATTACCAACAGTTGGTGAAGAGTTGGTGTTACGCGATGCAAACTTTGATGTGATTGCAATTATGACTCTTGACGAAATATTTCATTGGGATGCTGAAACAGAAGCGTCTCTTGCCTACGGGACAACTGATGCAAAACACCCGATGGTTTCTGAAATGGCTCGTTGGAATAAAGTTTGTATTTCAGGTCCAATGAAAGTGTTGAATTTACCAAAGTATTATGACTTTGTGAATTTACGCCGTACACCTGCTCAAGTTCGTGAAATGTTAGAAAAAATGGGGCATGACAACGTGGTGGCTTTCCAAACACGAAATCCATTACACAGAATTCATGAAGAATTGACCAAACGTGCCGCCGCACAAGTAAATGGCTCATTGTTGATTCATCCAACTGTAGGCATGACCAAGCCTGGCGATGTTGACCACTACACTCGCGTGCGAACATACAAAGCACTCGTTGATAATCATTACGACAAAAATAACACCATGTTGAGTTTGCTTCCGCTGGCGATGCGGATGGCGGGTCCGAAAGAAGCGATTCTTCATGCCATCATCCGAAGAAATCATGGAGCAAATCATTTCATTGTAGGTCGTGACCATGCAGGACCAGGAAATGATTCTACGGGCAAACCATTTTACGGTCCGTATGATGCGCAAGAATTGATGAAGCAACACAAAGCCGAAATCGGAGTCAAAATGATTCCGTTTGAAATGTTGGTTTATCTTCCAGATGAACAAAGATATGTGGAAGAAAAAGATGTACCCAAAGGCGCAAAGGTTGCCAATATTTCTGGTACACAAGTTCGTGATGATTATTTAGCAAAAGGAAAACTTTTACCTGAATGGTTTACACGCCCAGAGACTGCTGAAATTTTACGTGAGACATATCCTGCACGTCACAAACAAGGTTTTTGTATTTGGTTTACTGGCTTAAGCGGCTCAGGTAAAACAGCAACAACCCAAGTGCTTCGTTCTTTATTGCTCGAACGCGGACGTGAACTTGCAATTTTAGATGGCGATGTCGTTCGCACACATCTTTCAAAAGGTTTGGGCTTTAGCAAAGAAGACCGCGATACAAATATTCTTCGCATCGGTTTTGTGGCTGGTGAAATTGTTCATGCAGGCGGTGGTGTGATTTGTGCCGCAATCAGCCCGTATCGTTCCACGCGTGAAGAAGCTCGCAAAATGGTTGGCGAAAACTTCATTGAAATTTTTATGGATACTCCCGTTGAAATTTGTGAACAACGTGATGTAAAAGGTTTATATGCCAAAGCCCGCCAAGCCATGCAAGATGGCAAACCAATGGGCTTCACCGGTGTAGATGACCCATACGAACCGCCTATCAATCCTGAAATCACACTCAAAGGATTTGGCTCTTCTCCTGAAGACAATGCTCGCATCATTTTGAAATATCTTGAAGAACAAGGTTTTGTTCTTTCTCACAATTAAGTTTTGATTGATTGCGCATTACGGATCACTCTTTATGTGATTCGTAATGCGTAATCCGTACAATGACTCGTTCAACTTTCCCCGCTTCTTTTCTGACCTTCATCCTGTTCGCTGTAATTGGAACATTTCTCATCCTATATGCGACTCCGCAAGGCTTGGGACTGTTAGATGATTCTATTGCTTACATTGCAGGTGCACGAAGCATGTTGAACGGAGATGGCTATCGAGAATTATGGTTAGCAAGTAACCAACCAATGACTCACTTTCCGCCGGGCTTTTCATCCATACTTGCTTTGGTTGGTATAACAGGGCTTGACCCACTGCGTGGCACAAGATTTGTCAATGCTTTGTTATTTGGAGGGAACATTTTTCTGCTCGGCATCATCGGCTGGAAGATGACCAAGTCACAAATTGCGGGAGTTGTTTTAGCAATTTTGTTTTTAGTGAATGCTTCTTTATTTCGTGTTCACTCAAACGCCATGAGTGAACCACTTTATATTTTTCTCACACTTGCATCATTCCTAACATTTTATTTTTACTTTCAACTCCAACAAAAACGCTGGCTGATTCTGACAGGTTGTTTAGTTAGTTTAGCATATCTGACGCGCTATGCAGGCTTGGCATTATTCGCTACTTTTTTGGTCAGTTTGATTTTGCTTAGAGATACTTGGAAAGACCGTTTGACTCGTTCTCTAATATTTATCGCCAGTTTTATTCCTTTTGCACTCGGTTGGAGTATTCGCAATCAAAATGTGGCTGATAATGCTACAAACAGAACGCTCGTATATCACCCTATTACTCCCGAAAATATTGCCATTGGAATCTCCACTTTTTCTGAATTCCTTATGCCGTTCAATGAATGGCGCAGAGCAATGGTACAAATTCCCAATTTAATTCCCATCATCTTTTTTATTTTGTTATTTATTTTGCTAGCTTGGATAGTACCCAAAGGATTAAGAAAATTCTTTCAACCTGCCACTGAAACGCCAGAAATTTTATCTTTTATTAGCACACTATACATCTTCGGATATTTAGCATCAATCATTTCATCTATGACATGGTTTGATGCCAGCACAAAATTTCAGTTAAGAATCTTGTCTCCTATATTCGTAAGTTTATTAATTATGTTCGTTTACTTTTTAACAAAACTTTTTCACAGACAAAAACTTCTTTCTTCTTTTTTCTTTCTTCTTATTTTTTCTTTTTCAATTTACGGCATAACAAACGAAATCACACAACTTCGCAAAGGCGGAGTTGGTTATGCTTCATTTCAATGGTTTGATTCTGAAGCGATGAAATTTCTCAATGAACTTCCTGAAGGCACACGCATCTACACCAACGAAGCCGCCGCAGTATATCTCTACACAAATCGTGGGGCGTATGTACTGCCCGACCTTGTTGACCCAGTTACAGGTCAAGAAAGAGGCGGTTTTGAAGAAGGCGTATCAAAACTTCAAGCAGATGTTTTATCAGGCGAAGCAGTCCTCATGCTTTTTGATGTCAACAAAGATGCACAGACACAAACTGTTTATCAAATTTTGAGTGAAGGTTTGTATCTTGCGTTTGATAAACAAAACGATACAATTTATACAGCCTACCCATAAAGGTTCACATGAATATATTTGAAAAATTTTCTTTGAAAGATAAAGTTGCAGTTGTTACTGGCGGCGTTGGATTAATCGGCGCGGAATTTTGCAAGACGTTAGCCGAAGCTGGCGCATCGGTTGCAGTGGTGGATTTAAACGCTTCATTGATTCAAGGGACAGTTGATACGCTTACGAAAAGCGGATTCAACGCTTTAGGCATTTCAACAGACATCACCAAACCCGAATCAGTTAATGCAATGGTTGAAAAAGTAATTTCAACATATGGTCGTTTAGATGTTTTAGTTAACTCCGCCGCACTAGACCCAAAATTTGATGCCACTGCTTTAGAAAAAGGAATCGCTCCCGGCGCATTTGAAGATTATCCATTGAGTGATTGGAACGCGGCGATGAATGTAAATTTAACGGGAATGTTTTTAGTAACACAAGCGTGTGTAAAACAAATGTTGAAAAATAAAAAAGGAAGTATTATCAACATCTGTTCCACTTATGGACTCAACGGACCCGACCAACGAATTTACATCAAAGCTGGGAAACGAGTTGCTTACAAACCTGTCTATTACACAGTCACCAAAGCAGGTGTGATGGGTTTTACAAAATATCTCGCCGCATATTATGCTGAGACAGAAATCCGAGTGAATGCTTTAACGCCAGGTGGCGTGTTTAATAATCACGAAGAATATTTTGTGAAAAATTATTCTGCCAAAACAATTTTAGGCAGAATGGCAAAGAAAGATGAAATGAATGGAGCATTGTTATTCCTCGCTTCAGATGCTTCATCGTATATGACAGGGAATAATTTGATTGTAGATGGTGGTTGGACGGCGTGGTGATTCCAGTAGGCAGTTATCAGAAGGCAGTAATCAGAAAACTGCTCACTGAAAACTGTTTACTGATGACTGTTTACTGATGACTGACATACTTGCTCTTATCCCTGCACGTGGCGGCTCGAAAGGTATTCCGCGAAAAAATATCCGCAGTTTTGCTGGGTATCCATTAATCGCGTGGAGTATTGCCGCGGCGAAACAATCAGAATTAGTGACCAGAGTTATCGTCTCAACTGATGATGAAGAAATTGCTAAAGTTGCACGCGAATGGGGAGCCGAAGCTCCGTTTTTGCGCCCTGCTGAATTTGCTCAAGATAACACGACGGATTTACCCGTCTTTGAACATGCCTTGAAATGGCTTGAGGATGTTGAAGGGTACAGGCCTGACATCATTATTCAATTACGACCCACATCGCCAATTCGCCCAAAGAATATGCTAGATGATGCGATTCGCATTTTGCAAAATCACAAAGATGCAGATTGTGTGCGAGGCGTTGTGGTTGCTGGTCAAAACCCATTTAAGATGTGGCGATTTAATGGTGAAGATAAACCGTTGAATCCATTGTTAGAAGTGGATGGAATCAAAGAACCGTATAATGCTCCGCGACAAATTCTTCCGCCAGTGTATTGGCAAACTGGTCATATTGATGTGATTCGGATTGAGACTATTTCACAAAAAAAATCTTTAACAGGTGATGTGATTTATCCACTAGTGATTGATTCAAAATATACTGTGGATATTGATACACTTTCCGATTGGGCAAAGTATGAAGCCTTAATTTATAGTGGTTTAGAAGTTGTGTCACCGGGCAAAGATAGAAAACAAATGCCTGAAATCATTAAGTTAATCATCTGTGACTTTGATGGTGTGGTGACAGATAACTCTGTAATCACAGACCAAGATGGAAAAGAATCAGTTTTGGCTTCTCGCAGTGATAGTATGCATATCAAGACCTTGAAAGAAAAAGGAATTGAGATGATGATTCTTTCATCCGAACCAAATAATGTTGTGCAAGCCCGTGCAAAAAAGATGGGGGTAGAATCAATTCATGG
>DQGV01000142.1:0-316 GCA_003524705.1 Anaerolineae bacterium
ACCGTCTATAAAAATTAGATAAAAACTTCATAATCTTTCTCCAAACTATTATTGGGAAATCTTTGTAGCAATATTTTTGGCTATTCTGTCAAAAATTGCAGAAAGAGATGCTCTATCCGGCGCATAGAAATATTGACCATGATTAATATCAAACTCAGTAAGCGAGTCGCAATCGTGAACACCTTCACCGGCGCATTCAGCAATGTATTGAAGTAAATCTTCGGCAGGTGGGGGTTCACCAGAGATAATAGCACCGCTTGAGTCTCTGGCAGGGTTCTTGATTGGCGTTCCGAGACCAATTGTATAAATTGTTACA
>DQGV01000142.1:524-4154 GCA_003524705.1 Anaerolineae bacterium
AGACCAATTGTATAAATTGTTACACCATTCCCACTAATCAACCCTGCTAATTGGTCAGCCGTATCTCTAGCATAATCATCAGCATCATAAATAGAAGTTACTGGAAATACCTCACCACTGATTGGGTTTGTATATGATATTGTATCATTATCATCATGCCTAGTGCTCGGATATTTGTCACGACACCATGGACCTTGTCCTTGGGATAGTAACCATGTATTTCTTGGACATGCCCCATTTGGAAAACTTGGGAAAGGGTCAGTTGCATTGGCGGGACCACCAAGTAAAGCCACAACCACCCAGAAAGAGTCTAGCCTAATTTCGTTGGGGTCATCACTTCCTTGTAATGCATAGGCAGCAAGGTTTAATACTCCACCAATATTACTTGAGGGGCAAGAGGATGGGTCTACATTTGGGTTGGTATTAACATTTAGTTCATATATTTCACAAATTGTTCCGGTGTATCTTCCATTAACATACTTAATACATGCACCTTCATCATCCCCAGTTCCGTCACAAACTCGCGGTTCAAATACATTAATACTATTAATAAAGTCAACAATATCATCTTTATCAGAAATCAAAGGAGTTAGTTCCATTGGAGATCTTGAGCCGCCTGGGTGTTGGCTTGTCATTGTTACGATTGCCACTCTATCATAAGGGAAATAAAGTGTATCTATAAAGTCAAGAGCCACATCCTTAACTGCCCGCATGGGTTGGCAGGTGTCTGTTATGTTGCAAACACTAGGGTCATCGTCTCCTATATCAATACTACCTTCAATATATGGCGAAAGACAGGTATTTGTATTATTCGTTGCATTACAATTTTCCTCGTTCCCGGTTTCATACGACATTTGAGCAGAAGTATCTATAATTAAAACAAGGTCAAGGGTCGCGGCTTCACCTACAGATGTTGTAGTGAGCGTAACACTTTCAAAACCTAATACTCTCAGAAAGCCAAAACTAACATCAGCAGAAGCGGTCACTTCCACTAATTTTCGATTGTCCCTTGGATTATTTATAGGGTCAGGGTTGCACAAAGCAGGTCGGTCGGCGCCGGTATCTTCGCAAGAATGTACAATTACGTTACTTAGGTTTTGTATTTGATTCAAATTGAGAAAATTAATAGCGGCATTCTCAAGAGATTCTTTATTTACCTCATCTGTACCTGCCTCAACACGATATTGCTGAGCTGCTGCAATTGCGGCGGCATCTACACTCCGCTTTAATTTTCCGTACTCAATCAATAACAAGCCAGTATCAGTTACTAACCCTACCATTGCCACCAAACCTACAAAAGCAAATGCAATTAAAATAATAGCTTGTCCTTTTTCAGACTGTTTAAGAAACTTTTGAATACTCTTTTTTATATTCATACTTACTATAAACTCCTGCTATTCCAAAACCTTTATAAAGAATTAAGGCTTAGCTGCCACCAAAGGCATAATTGTTGAGGCATATAACATGGCTGGATTACTGTTAGAAAAAAACGGAGCCGTCCATGGCAAACCAAGGGTCCCTTCATAGCTATAATATATTTCTATAATAAGAAGTCCCGAATCTACAGGTGTGGTACCGTTTGCGGTCATATAATTTTCAATACTAGTATCGGTATAGACTGATGAAGGAATAGAATCAATATAATGATAATAATATTCAGAGCCAGTTGGGTAGCGCACTATTGAAGTGATAACAGGAGGTTCTGCTTCTTCATCTGTATCTACACTTATCACAGAGATTAAAATGTTGTCTCTCGTTGCGTCCATTTCAATTGTTCTAACAGCATAGCCTGGTGCAGGAGCAAGCGTCTCTACCACAAAGTTTGCCACATTTTCAGGAAAATCCTCATCAAACACAATTGTTTGCGATGGGGTTCCTGGGTTTTCAATTTCAAACGGTGCTGTGTTGGCATAAGCACGCGCCGCCGCTCGGGTGGCGTCTTGCAGAGAAAGGTAAGTATTTAACAAAAAACCAAACTCTACCATTCCAGAAAAGAGTAAAATAAGTACTGGCAAAGTAATAGCAAACTCAACCAAACTTTGAGCTTTGGTTTTATGCCAACTACCCCTGTTTTTTTCAGGGGCACGAAAGAATTGAAATTTGGATAATATGTTTCTTAACATAATAAATAACTTTACTTTTATTCTGGCTTGTACCATGTGAATATCCTGCTTTGGTACTAGGTTTTGCAAAGTTTCATTTTGGCGGCGTAGAAGGGGAATAGGAAGGACCAAAGCCTAATATTTCTACAAATATTATATACCAGTTTTCATCCTCGGGTGCCTGTGTAAGCAACCTGCAACGCTTACAGAAATGTTAAGATTACTGCCCAAGTACCACTTCTGGCATTGTCAAAGTATCGTAATTTTGCTCATCTTTATATTTAATATAGACATTGTCAGTTCCATCTACCTCTATAAAATACCCAATAATTTGGCTATGATAAGCTGCTCCATTTACAGCATCCAATCCATTAATTCGCAAATCTGCACTAGGGGCTAAAATAGTACCGCGATAGGATGAATCATTTGTTCCATTTAGATTAATTAACCCCTTGTTTTCGATAGGCATATAGATTAGCAATCCTTGATACATCCCTCCAATAGGGGCGCTAATATCAATATGAGCATTTCCGCTAATTCTTATGTTTCCATTGTCTATAACAAACACTACATTGTTTCCTTCTAGCCATTGCCCAGCCTCTAAAACAAAATCACCGCCAATGCAATAAATACCACTATCTAGAATAGTAACACCTTCTGGAGGGAAGATATCTTCGCCCCAACTGCCTGATGTCATAGTGCCAGTTAATTCATCAACTTGTGCTTCTTTTTCACCACACCCAATTTTCGGAAACCGATACGGCGGTGGATAAGGAATATAAGGCGCGCCAGTATGAATAGGATAAGGCGTAATTAACTGCGGTTTTTGAATATCTGCCCCGCCAACGACTGTAATACGGCTACTATCATCACGCACACGTACACTGCCGCTACCAAACGAAATAAACGCGCAATTTGGGTTATTGGAATTAACAAATAACCCACCACCTTCTAAATTAATTGTGGCTTCACTATGCACCCAAAAAGCAGGGCGGCGACTTCCAGAAATTACTTCACATTCACTACGCGGTGCCAAACTAACCAACGCATAGCCCGGAAACATTTCACCCATCACTGCGGGTTTCGATTGTGAAACAGCACTGACTACATTTGTAATATATGGAATCCCAATCACATTTGCAAAATAAGTCTGCAATCTTGAAGTGATGATAACTTCTATGTATTCAGCGTTCCCTGCATAAGGTCCAGAAAGAGGCGGTGTGTTTAATTCCACCATATTTGTCTCGCCATCATTGTTATATCCATTGGCGGCGGCAGTTGCCAAAGCGGCGGCACGCCAATCACCACCTTCAATGCGAGTCAATGCGGCAGTTAATGCGGCGGCAGAAGCGGCAGTTTCTGCACGGCGACTATCTGTATAAGCGTTTGTGCCATCAATTGCTAATGCAGACGTGCCAATCAAACCAACAATCACAAAGATGATGATAACAATGGCTTGCCCTTTTTCACTTGGGCGTTTGAAAGAAAAGTTTATGGGCATGGGGGTTGAAGGATAACGTTCGTAGCA
>DQGV01000287.1:0-5790 GCA_003524705.1 Anaerolineae bacterium
TGAGAAAACCTCTTAAAAATCTCAGTGAACTCTGTGTTCTCTGTGGCAATGTTTTAGGTCTTGCCATGAAAATGCCTTTATGCTAAAATCTTGCTCGTTCGGGACAACCCAATAACGGAAGCAACCAGAAGTGGGTATCCCCCACTTTTTCGCTTAATAGGAGCATGGAGTAAGCACGTATGGCAAAAAATGATTTTGCACTGGCTTTCAATGAAGTCATAGAAGAAAAACAATTATCAAAAGATATAGTCGTCACGGCAATTGAGTCGGCAATGGTTTCTGCGTATCGGCGCGCTGTGGGAGCATCCACTGCACAGCATGTGGAAGCCAAGTTAGACGCAGAGACCGGCATGGTGACTGTGTATGCTGAAAAAGAAGTTGTGGAAGATAGTGTTGTAGATGAGCGCACTGAAGTTATTTTAGAAGAAGCCCGCAAAGTAAAAGAAGATGTGCAACCCGGCGATATGCTTGTGGTTGAAAGCACACCGAAAGACTTTGGTCGTGTGGCGGCTCAAACAGCACGTCAAGTCATTCAGCAACGTATTCGTGAAGCAGAACGTTCCAATCAAATGGAATATTTCCAACGCCAAGAAGGTGAAATTGTGTCTGGCTTGGTGCAAGCCGTGAATGCACAAGGTATCACTATCGGTTTAGATATGAAAGCCGAAGGTTTGATGCCGAATAATCAACGCATTCCGGGCGAACGTTTGAAATTACATGACCGTGTTCGTGCGGTTGTGATGGAAGTAAAAGATGGCACACGTGGTCCACAAATTATTTTGTCACGTGCGCATCGTAACTTTTTACGCCGCCTGATGGAAAATGAAGTTCCAGAAATTTATCATGGCATTGTTGAAATTCGCGCCATTTCGCGTGAACCCGGTGCGCGTGCAAAAGTAGCAGTCTCTGCCACACAACCCGGCATTGACCCTGTCGGCGCATGTGTGGGTATGAAGGGTGTGCGTATTCAAGCCATCGTCAAAGAATTACATGATGAAAAAATTGATGTGATTCAATGGGATGCTGACCCTGTTGTTTATATTTCTAAAGCGATTTCACCAGCACGCGTTAGTGGTGTGTATTTAGCAGATGGTGATGATGCTCGCACGGCAACGGTCGTTGTAGGTGAAGACCAATTAAGTTTAGCGATTGGGCGTGATGGACAAAATGCCCGCCTCGCCGCTAAGTTGACTGGCTGGCGCATTGATATTAAATCTTTGAGCGAAGCCTCTGGCGATTCATTAACGAAGTTGAAAACTGATTCTGAACTTCAAGCGATGCTTCCGCAAGCAGTGGAGATGATGCCACAAGTAGAAGAAGTTTTGGTCAAGAAGGCAGAAAGCCGAGCCATTACACCAGAAGAATTTACAGCACTTGGTCAATTTGTAGACCGGGTTGAACGCCGCTTAGTACAAGTAAAAGAAGATGCAGTACGTGAAGCCGATGAACAAACTGCGGCTATCAAAGCAGATATTCCTGCGGCGGCTTATGAGATGCCTGTCACTGAATCTGGTATTAAAGAACACATCATCAATATTCTCACCGAAGCAGGGTATGAGAATGTTGGTCAGGTGATGTTTGATTTGAAAGCGAATCCGAACAAGATTCTCGGTTTGGCTGGTATTGGCGCGAAAGCAATCCAAAACATTGAAGAGACTTTGGTTGGCTTGTCGTTCCCTGAGCCTGTGAAGTTGGAAGAGCCTGTTGCAGAAGTAATTGAAGAAATTGTAAAGGTAGAAGAAGTGCCGCTTCCTGAGAAACAGGTTGAACGTAAGAAAGAAGCGAAGAAAGTCGCCGAAGAAGAGGAAGAAGATACTGAACACGCCAAAGATGGCGTTTCGTTGGATGAGTTATTCCAAATGAAGCCAGAGATGTTCCAATCTGCTGGAGAAACTGAAGAAGAGGCAGATAAGAAGAAAGGCAAGAAAGGCAAGAAAAAAGGCGTTGCATTGGAGTTTGATGAAAACCTCGGAGAAGTTGTCAGCCGTAAGAAACATAAACGCGGTGATGATGACGGTGGCGAGGATTGGTAGTACGTTTTAGAAAACGGACGTGAAAACAAAACCTGTAGGACGTGTGAAACATATTCCGCAACGTACTTGTGTTGGTTGCCGCGAGACTTTGCCCAAAAGGCAAATGATTCGTATTGTTCGTAAGGCAGATGGTGTTTTTGTAGACCCAACAGGTAAGGTTGCCGGGCGTGGCGCGTATTTGCATGATAAACATTCGTGCTGGTCACGTGGAATAAAAGGTGCAATTGCGAACGCATTAAAAACGGAATTAAATGATGATGACCGTGTACGTTTGGAAACTTTTATGAATTCTCTGCCCAAAGAAGCAGAGCCGAGCGGTTAGCCATGTAAATTTTATACTCATGGCTGACCGAAATTTAGAGTTATTGAATATTTTGGAAGGAGTCGGCTTATGAGTAGCAATGGAAATAAACTTGAATTACCTGCCAGCATTGTCGTTCGCGACTTGGCACAAATGATTGAAAAAAGCCCAATTGATTTAATTAAAAAATTAATGACCAATGGTGTCATGGCAACCATTAATCAGACGGTGGATTTTGATACCGCCGCGATTGTGGTGGCTGAATATGGCTTTGAAGCAGTTGCAGAAGTTGTGGAAGAAGAAGTAAAAGAAGAAGTGGGTGAAGTGCCATTATGGCGACAGTTAATTGCGGATGAAGATAAAACTCAATTGAAGCAACGCCCCCCCGTGGTGACGATTCTCGGTCATGTTGACCATGGGAAAACAAGTTTGTTGGATGCGATTCGTTCTACCGAAGTGGCGGCTGGTGAGGCAGGCGGAATCACACAACACATTGGGGCATATCAAGTGGAAATGAAAGGACGTTTGATTACGTTCTTGGATACGCCCGGTCACGCAGCGTTTACTCAAATGCGAGCGCGTGGCGCGCAAGGTGCCGATATTGTGATTCTAGTCGTCGCGGCGGATGATGGTGTGATGCCTCAAACCAGAGAAGCGATTGCACATGCCAAAGCGGCACGTGTACCCATTATGGTGGCATTAAATAAAATTGATAAAGCCAACGCCAACCCTGATAGAGTGAAACAACAATTAGCAGAATTAGAGCTCGTGCCGGATGAATGGGGCGGCAATACGATGGTGGTGCCTGTCTCTGCTAAGAATAAACAAGGCATTGACGATCTGCTTGAAGGCATTTTGCTCGTTGCTGATAGCAATGAGATTAAAGCCAATCCAAGTGGGAAAGTGGTTGGGACAATTATTGAAGCGGAGTTAGATAAATCGAAAGGTGTGATTGCGACTTTGCTCGTTCAAAATGGGACGCTTGAAGCCGGTGATGTTGTTGTCGCTGGGACTGCTTATGGCAAGTTACGCGCTATCAATGATTACAAAGGCAAACCTGTGAAGAAAGCAGGTCCTTCAACCCCTGTCTCTGTGATGGGGATGAGTGACGTACCCTCCGCTGGAGATTTGTTTCAAGTGGTTGCATCTGATAAAGAAGCAAGAGCAATTGTCGCCGAGAGGATTGAAGCGGCAAAAGTCGCGGCTCAATCTAAGAAGAAAGTATCGCTCGAAGATTTGTTTGCAAATGTGCAAGCAGGTGAAACGAAAGATTTGAATTTGATTGTCAAAGCGGATGTGCAAGGCTCGCTTGACCCAATCATCACGGAGTTGAATAAGTTAGGTCAAGGTGAAATTGGTTTGAAAGTGTTACATGCTGAAACGGGCAACATTGGTAATAATGATGTGATGCTGGCTTCGGCTTCGAAGGCGATTATTATCGGTTTCAATGTACAAGCCGACATTGATGCGCGCCGTATGGCTGAAAAAGAAGGCGTAGATATTCGTTTGTATGAAATTATCTATCGCATGACGGAAGATATTGAAAAAGCGTTGAAGGGTATGCTCGCGCCTGATTTGGTTGAAAAGAATTTGGGACGCGCTCAAGTGTTACAAGTATTTTCTGCATCAAAGTTTGGTAAGGTTGCTGGTTGTAAAGTCATCGAAGGAGAGTTGAAACGTGGCGCGAAAGTGCGCGTATATCGTGGTGCTGACATTGTCTTTGAAGGTGATTTATCATCACTGCGCCATGAAAAAGAAGATGTAAAAGAAATTCGTCAGGGTTTTGAATGTGGTGTTGGTTTCAAAAACTTTAATGACATTCAACCTGGTGATGTGTTACAGTGCTACACAGTGGAGAGCAATTGATAGTGGATAATTGACAATTGTCAATTATTAATTGTAAATTGAATTATGCCATCTGGAATTAGAATTAAACGAATTGAAGACCGCATCCAACAAGAATTGGCTCAACTTTTGATTCATGAAGTCAACGACCCGCGTTTGAAGCAAATTTTTATCACAGATGTAAAAGTGGATAGAGAACTTGCTTTTGCGAACGTGTACGTCTCTGCGGTGGAAGGTGCCGAACGTTCGGCAGACGTTCTTGCCGGACTTGAATCTGCTTCAGGATTCCTACGCAGAATCTTATCTTCTAAAGTAGAATTGCGCGCGTTCCCAAAATTAAAGTTTCATTGGGACCCAACACCAGAAAACGCAGACCATATTGAGAAAATGTTGGCTAAGTTACGAGAGAAGAAGTAAATTACCCTCACCCTAACCCTCTCCCAAAACGGGAGAGGGAATGGATTACGGAGAATATTAGTGGATAATAAAATCACAGGGGAAATAAAAGATAGGTTAGCAGTTGCGAATAAAATCGTCATTGCCTCACACGTCCGCCCGGATGGTGATGCGATTGGCTCATTATTAGGTTTAGGGCTTGCTTTACAAGAAGCAGGCAAATCAGTAGAAATGGTTTTGACTGACGGAATTCCTGCCGCTTTCAGGTTTTTAGAAGGATATGAACTCGTCAAAAAAGAAGCCAGTGGCGGACATGATACGTTTATCACTGTAGATTGTGCAGATTTTAAGCGAACGGGGAAAGTGTTTGAAAATTTTGGTCAACCCGATATTAATATTGATCACCACAAAACCAATGAAAATTTTGGAAAAATAAATTTAATCGAAGCCGATGAGGTTGCCACAGCCGCAATCCTCACGAATTACATCCCTGCTTGGGGATTCAAAATCACGAAACCTGTTGCCGCCGCATTGTTGACGGGCATCATCACTGACACGCTCGGATTTCGTACATCAAATACAACGCCTGAGGCGCTGAGACAAGCCGCTACGTTGATGGAAGCGGGTGTGAATCTGCCGGAGATTTATATGCAGTCTTTGGTCAGAAAAACATATCCAGCCGCAAAATATTGGGGAGCGGGTTTATCTAGTTTGGAAACAAAAGATGGAATTGTGTGGGGAACATTGACTTTAGCGGATAGAAAAATAGCAGGTTATGGTGGGAATGATGACGCTGATTTAATTAATATGATTTCAGCGATTGATAATCATAAGGTGGGAATGGTTTTTGTAGAGCAAGCTAATAATCATGTGAAAATTTCATGGCGTGCATTAGATTCAAATGTAGATGTTTCACCTGTTGCAAAACATTTTAATGGTGGAGGTCACGCCGCCGCCGCAGGAGCAGATATTGAAGGAAGCCTAGTTGATGTGCAAAAGGAAGTATTACAAAAAACAAAAGAGTTGTTAAATTTGTAAGTTTCAATATTATTATAGAACCATTAGTAGCATTGCAAATTCAAATAAATGTGTCATAATTAATCTCTAAATACAGGAGGATTACTCAATGAATAGTCAAGACATAAAAAATGCCATTTCTGGCGCACTCGTGGTGGATAAACCCGTTGGCATGACTTCACACGATGTTGTACAAGC
>DQGV01000287.1:6111-6733 GCA_003524705.1 Anaerolineae bacterium
ATCTTAGTAGGTCCCGCAGTTCGCTTAAGTGAATACGTCTCTGCTTCAGACAAACGTTATCAAGCCATCATTCGTTTGGGCGGCACAACAGATACCTTCGATGCCGAAGGAAAATTTACCCCAACCAAAGACCCTGTGAATGTCACTGAGGCAGAATTTGAAGAAGCCTTGAAAACATTTGTGGGTGAAATTGAACAAGTACCACCCGCCCATTCTGCAGTAAAAGTTGGCGGAAGAAAAGCCTACGAAATAGCTCGCAAAGGCGAAGAGGTTGAACTTGAGCCAAGAAAAATCACAGTGCATCATCTTGAGGTCTTGGAATGGACTCCACCCGAAGTTGTGATTGATGTGCATTGTTCTTCAGGTACGTATGTCCGTTCACTTGCGAATGACTTAGGTAAAAAATTAGGTTGTGGTGCTTACTTAGTTGGTTTGCGCCGCACCAAAAGCGGAAAATTCACTTTACGTGATGCCACTCCATTACGAAAATTACAAGAAGCCTTCAATGCTGGCAATTGGTATCAATTCTTAATCCCTGCCGCCGAAGCACTGGCTGATTGGCCCTCGGTTGAATTGAATCCTGATGAAGTAGAAGAGATCGGAAGAGAACACGTCTGACCTC
>DQGV01000286.1 GCA_003524705.1 Anaerolineae bacterium
AACAGTTTAGAAGAAAGCATCAACGCGACGGCTACGCCTCAACCTACGGGTACACCTGAATCTACACCTACGCCTTAATCTTAAATTTTTTAGGTCACGTTTTTAACGTGACTTAAATTTTATTTCTTCGTCAACGTATATACACTACCATTATCACTGGCTAAATAAATCTCCCCATTTTGTCCTTGACCAAATGATGTAATCGTCACGCCCGTTTCAAACATGCGTTGATTTTGAAATTGTCCGTTTGATAAGAACAATCCCCAAACGTAACCGGTGCAATAGTCACCATAAATATAGATTCCATTCCATTCAGGCATGGAACCACGATAGACATAACCACCTGTGACAGAACAACCTTCGTATGGACTGGAATGACTATATTCCGCCGCAGGGAGCAATAAACCGGGTTGAGGTTCCCCATCATAGCCGATGCTTCCTTCCATGATGCTCCAACCGAAGTTTGCACCACCTGCTGAACCGGCAGGTAAATAATCTATCTCTTCTTTTTCACCCTGACCAACATCGCCAATCCATAAATCGCCATTAGCTAAATCAAATGAAATGCGCCACGGATTGCGAAGTCCATATGCCCACACTTCGGTGCCAAATGGATTGCCTGCTGGAATAGAATACGGGTCGCCATTATTAACATCAATGCGTAAAATTTTTCCGAGTAACGAATCAATTTGTTGACCATTTTTAAGCGGGTCACCTGCCGCGCCACCATCACCCATACCTAAGTACAAATAACCATCAGGTCCAAAAGCGACTGCACCACCATTATGATTCGGAAATGGTTGGTCAATGACTAACAAAACTTTTTCACTGTTTGGGTCTGCTGTATTTCCATTTGCTGTAAAACGTGAAATACGTGTGTGACCTCCATTGCCAGTGTAATTGACATAGAAATATCCATTTTGCTCATAGTTTGGATGAAACGCCAAACCGAGCAACCCCATTTCATTGCTCCAATCTTCTACGCGGTCATCAATGTTCAAAAATGGTTCACTTAATAATTCACCATTTTGATAAATCCGAATCGTGCCGTATTTTTCGATGATGAATAATCTACCAGTGCCATCGAATGATGATTGCACATCCACAGGTCTATCTAAATCGCTGATGATAGGAGACCATTGATAATCATTTGGATTTGGAAAAGTATTTGCATTGGTTGCAGAGGTTTGTGTGGGCGGTGTTGTTGGTGATTCAGGTTGAGAATCTGTTGAGGGTGCTGATTCAGTTATCCCCGATGGAAGAGGCGTTATGGTCGGGGCAACTGAATCAGAAAATCCGCCACATGCTAGCATGGGCAGTATTAATAAAATCAAAAGTTTTTTCATTTTTTTATTCTTGTGTGTCAGTCGCTTCCGCATCTATCACATCATCTTTCGATGAATCAGCATTCATGTTTCCAGCCAATGCTTTCATGTGTTCTTGCACAACTTCTGGCGGACAAAGTTCGGTGAAGATATATGAACCCAACCATAATAATGCGGCATCATCTACCACGCCGATAATTGGGAGTGAGATTGCATCTAACGGAAAAAGTAAATAAGCAAACGCGCCCACTGGGACGAGTTTTGCAAAGAAACTTACACGTCGGTCTCCCATCAAACGGAAGATGAGTTTAAGTTGGTTGAGAATATTACGCATTACGCCGCCTTGTTGCGGAACGATAATGTCGGATGCTTTTTTTTCTGCCATGTTGGTCTCCTTTTTGTTAATTATATACGTTTTATATATCAAAATGGTGCGTCGCACTTCACACTTTTAGATTCTCTTAACCTACGCGGTGCGACGTACTCGACCTTAAGAGGTACAATTTTAGAATGCCTTATTTGATTGACGGACATAATTTGATTCCGAAGTTGGGATTAAAACTTTCAGACCCAGATGATGAATTGGAACTGGCGCATACCTTACAAGAATTTGCTCGTATGCGACGACAACAAATAGAAGTGTATTTTGATGGCGCCCCACCCGCTTCTGCTCGTACGGGGAAAGTTGGCACTGTAACTCTACATTTTATTTCGCGTGGAAGTTCCGCCGACTCAGCCATCCGTGCTCGATTAATCAATATGGCAAAGTCTGCCAAAAATTGGACAGTGGTTTCTTCGGATAGAGAAGTGCAAAGCGCGGCAAAAGTAAACGGAGCAAAATTTATTTCATCTGAAGAGTTTGTAAAGTTGTTGAGAGATACTTTAACAAGTTCTGTCAAAACCAACCCTGATGATAAAAAATTAACCACTCAAGAAGTGGAAGAGTGGATGCGATTATTTAATAAAGATAAGTAAAGGCTATAATTGTTTTATGTCCACAGTGTATACATTCGTACCATCGCGCAACCATCAATTCCCAGACCATCCTGAAAGACCGGGCAGATTAGAAATTCTAGAACCATTGCTTGATTCATTCGGTGCTGAAAAGATAGAACCTGTCCGCGCGAAAGAGGAGGAAATTGCAAAAGTTCATACAACAAGTTTAATTAAGTCTATTGAAGAAGTGTGTAAACAAGCACCAAAAATTATAGACCACGCTCCTACTTACGTCACCAAAACTTCGTATGAAGATGCTTTACTCGCCGCAGGTGGAGTTATCACTTGTACACGAGCTGTCTTAAATGGTGATGCAAAAAATGCGTTTGCAATTGTCCGCCCGCCGGGGCATCATGCCGAACCACACAGGTCAATGGGATTTTGTATTTTCAGCAATATCGCAGTCGCCGCACAAGATGTACTTGCAAATGGAATGAGTCGCGTAATGGTGATTGACTATGATGCTCATCATGGCAATGGGACTCAAGAAGCCTTTCGGAATGATGAACGCACAGGATTAATCTCAACCCATCAATGGGGAATTTATCCGGGAACCGGTGCAATTGATGATGTACCTGATGCAAAAAAGAGAATCGTCAATGTACCTTTGAGTGCGTATGCTGGTGATAAAACATTTGAATTGCTGTGTGAATCTATTTTTAGACCGGTAGTTCAAGCATTTCAACCTGAGATGTTATTAATCTCTGCTGGGTTTGATGCGCATTGGAATGACCCATTAACTTCGTTAGGATTATCTACACAAGGGTATTATGCGATGTCTAAAAAGTTAGTGGAGATAGCAGAAGAATTTTGTGGTGGAAAAATTGTCTTTGTTCTCGAAGGCGGCTATGATGAGCACAACGTCGCTAACGGGGTTGGAGCGGTTTTCAGTGCATTGAGCATGTCTCCCCTTAAGAATGAGGCGGATGATTTGTCACCGTATCAAGAACCGAATCCTGAATCATTAATTCAAAAAGTTCGTGTGTGGAATGAAATCTAAAAAGGAGAAGAAATGAAAAAGTTATTGACGTTTGTTTTGTTGTTAGCAATTTTAAGTATGGCTTGTAATACAGTTTTGCCCAGTGTAAATTCTGAGGAACCAGTTGCTGAGACAACATCTGAACCTGAAACCTCAACAGAATCAGGTGTTGGGGAATTTAATGTAATTGAAGATATCACACCAAAACTAGCAGAGTTAGGCGGTGTGCCGTGTGAAGAAAATGAAGAATTAACTTGTGTTACGTTACAAGTTCCATTAAATCAATTTGATTCTGCCAACACTGAAACCATTGATGTTGTCTTTGGGGTATTGCCTGCCAGTGGCGAACGCTATGGCATGTTTGTGCAAGCCTTCCCTGGTGGACCTGGTGGTGAAGGTATTAGCAGTGCTTATTGGAGTTATTTTGATGCAAGCATTCTAGAACATTATGATATTGTCTATTACGACCAACGTGGGATTGGTTTATCTTCTGAATTAGCCTGCCCAGTTGCTTATGCCGAAGATTTTTTAAGTTATCTTACTTCGTATGATGAGGCTGGGCTTGAAGGCGCAGATACGCCTGAGGAACAAGCAGAATTAGTAGAAGGCACAAAAACGTATGTTGAAAGTTGTGTTGAAGAGATGGGTATTGACCCTGCCAAACTTGCTTTCTACGGTACTGATTCAGTGGCTGAGGACATTGAAGATTTTCGCGCCATCATTGGTGATGAAAAGTTTTGGATTTATGGTGTCAGTTATGGAACTGCCGTATCTCAAACCTACGCCTATGCTTACCCTGATAGATTAGCCGGTGTGATTTTAGATGGCACAATTGATATGACAGTTTCTGGTGAACAAGGCTCATTGAATCAAGAAAAAGCATTTGATAAAGTTTTAGTAGCCGTACTCAATGCTTGTAATGATGATGAACTTTGTTCCGCTGATATGAATGGTGAAGACGCAGTTGCAGTATATGATGAACTCGCGGCACAAGTTTCTGAAAACCCAATTGATTATGAATTTCCATTACCAAATGATAAAACTGTCAAAGGTACATTTACATTTAATGCACTGGAATACACAACCGCATATCAAATGTATTCATTGACCGGACGCATGTTATTTCTCAAAGCACTTGCCGCCGCCAATAATGGTGATTTAACTCCGATGTTGCGTTTGATGTACGATAATGCCACAGTTGACCCGGCGACATTTGAATACCTCGGCGACACAACTTTTTCAGATACGATGTTCTTAAGCGTTTTATGTACTGATGATACATTTTTCAGTGGCACACCAGAAGAACGCATTGAACAAAGTATTGAAGCAGGTCAAGCATCTAACGGCACAGTTCCTCGTCTTGATGGCAGTGTGTATACCGGAGTATCTTGTGCATATTGGCCCTCATCACCAAAAGAAGTTGTGCAACGCGAGCCATTGGTTTTAGAAGGCGTGCCTGTTTTTGTGTTGAATGCCAAACTTGACCCTGCCACTCCATTTGAAGATGGCGAAGCCGTCTTCAAAAATTTAGATAACGGTTTTCATATCTACGGCGAAGGTGGTATTCATTCTATCTTTGGTTGGGGTGATGCATGTCCCGATGATTATGTCACTGATTTCTTAGTAAATGGAACATTACCTGCTCAAAGAGAAATTGTCTGTGATGAATGGGCTGATACGACTGCATCTTACGTTGCAAACCCGCCTCAGACTTTAAGTGAAGCTGGTGATTTGCTAGACGCATTCATCGCCATTGATGATAATCTCTTCTACTTGCCAGAATTTTATTATAGTGATGCCAGTGAAGAAACATCCGTCGGTTGTAACCGAGGCGGAACATTCACATTTGGACCAGGTACTAACGAAAATATTATTGCCTATACCTTCGATAAATGTTCTCTTATGCAAGGGTTAGCCATGACAGGTACAGGTTCATTTAATTTGGATACAGGGTTAATGACTTTCGATGTAGATGTAACAGGTGATAAAACTGGTAGTGTCATCTACACTTTCAACTACGCCACAGGTGATGTATCACTCACTGGCGAATACGGTGGCGAGACAATAGACTATTAATAATGCTTGTCATGTTTTCAACGTGACAAGATAAAAGAAAGCCCTTAACGAAACTTAAGGGCTTTTTGATTCGTAGTAAGGATGTACTCTTCATTTCATTATCATTTTGTTGTACACTTTACCATCATGTCATTCTGAGCCACATTCTTGTTCTTTGTGGCGAAGAATCTCGAACATAATCTTAGAGACCCTTCGCCTGGTCTCGATACGTTGCACTCGCCGTTTGAGGCTCGCAACTACTCGACCATCGGCTCAGGGTGACATAATCAAGGAGTAGCAATGCAAAGAAGAAGTAAAGGTGTTGTGCAATTGGTTTGGGTCTGCCCAAATTGTGAAGGACAAAACCCCGGACCTGAAAAAACTTGCCAGAGTTGTGGTGCCCCACAACCTGAGAATGTTCAATTTCAACGCGCATCTGAAGAAAAAATAATCACCGATGAAAAAGCAGTTCAAGCCGCAAAAGCAGGCGCTGATATTCATTGCGGATTTTGTGGCACACGCAACCCAGCCACTGCTATAACCTGCTCACAATGTGGTGGAGATTTGAAAGAAGGTAAAGCAAGGCAAGCAGGTCAAAGATTACAAGCCGCGCCACCTCCCCCAAAATCAATCAAGTGTGCAAATTGTGATTTTGAAAATAAAGGCACTGCTACAACTTGTGAACAATGCGGTGCACCATTACCAAAACAAAATGTCACACCCCAAGCAAATGTCTCCGCTGGAAAATCAAGTTCACCCGTAAGTGCGAAGCGTTCAAATCTCAATTGGTTATGGCTGGGCGGTTTTGGTATCTTTGCAGTTTTATGTTGCGTTGCGATTCTTTTCTTGTTTGTATTTCCGTCTAAAACAGTTGAAGGCACAGTCACAAATGTGTATTGGAAAACTTCTGTGCCTGTGCAAGAAGTTCGCGCTGTCAATTATTCCAACGAACGTGGCAATCCGCCATCAGATGCATACAATGTTTCATGCTATCAAGATAGCCAACAAGTTTGCGAAGAACGCATCGAAGATACTGGCACGGGTTATGGTGAAGTGGTGGAAGAATGTCACACTGAAACGGAACAATATTGTAGTTATACAGTGGATGAGTGGACGACGATTCAAACTTATGATTTAGAAGGCGATGATTTATTCCCTGTGTATGCCGACCCACGCCTCGCTTCTGACCAGCGAACTGGTTCTGCTTCGGAAGATTTCACTGTATATTTCAGCACATCTGAAGGACAACTTACTTATTCACCTAATTCATTAAATGAATTTCAGCAATTTCAATTCGGCAGTACATGGACGATTAGTTTGAATGCAGTTGGTGGCGTGATAGATGTGGAAAGATAATTAGAGTGGTTTCTTTTAAAGTAAAAACCTATAAACTTTGGATTGTGTTTTTGCTTCAAATCATATTCGTATTAATATTGCTTCAAATTGGAAATACAAGTACACAAGCAAATTCTCAATACGTTATGAAGGCTTTACCTCCAATATATGACACGCAAAAATCTTTTATCAGCGAAAACAACATTTATTTTGAATATCCAAACAATTGGGAAATAAGAAT
>DQGV01000351.1 GCA_003524705.1 Anaerolineae bacterium
GAAAACAAATATCCCCGAACGCGAGCGTACAGAACCTGTGTTTTATCGTGTTTCGCGTGGCGATGCCATGTATAACATCGCAGAAAATTATAAAATCAAATCTGAAACGATTTTATATGTGAATGAACAATTAGAAGATAACCCACATAGTTTACGCCCCGGCATGGAGTTGACCATTCCGCCTGTGGATGGCATGTATTACACATGGCAAGAAGGTGATACATTTGAAACTGTGGCGGAAAAACTTTTTACAGAGCCACAAGGCATAATTGATTTCACGGGCAATCAAATTGATTTAACGAACCCAACGGTTGAGCCCGGTGCCGTTGTTTTTGTTCCGGGTGCTTCACGTGAATTACGCAACTGGGCGGCAGATTTGCCCACCACAACGCGTGGTGCAGATACCGGCACTGGTGGAGGAAATGCGGCAAATGTATGTGGTGGTGGTCCTATTGCCAGCGGTTTTGGTTGGCCCGCAGATAGTGTTTCGCTTTCCGGGAATGCGTATGGACCAGGTCACTTAGGAATTGATATTGATGCCCCAGAAGGTGCGAATGTGTATGCTTCTGGCACAGGCGTGGTGACGATGGCACAAGGCGGTTGGAATTATGGTTACGGCAACGTTGTACAAATTGACCATGGCAATGGCTACGTAACGGTATATGCCCACTTAAGCACAATTTTTGTAACGCAGTGTCAAACAGTGGGTCAAGGGGCTGTAATTGGGCTTTCTGGCAATACGGGTAATTCATTTGGTGCGCATTTACATTTTGAAGTTCGCATTGGCGGCTCGAATGTAAATCCTTATCAAATTTTGCAGTAATTTATGAAACCTGTCAGTTCTTAAAAACCTGACAGGTTTATATATATGAACGAAACTTCCCTCAAAAAAGCATTATCAAAAATAAATATTGGTGGTTTGCGTTATTTTGATTCAATCGGTTCTACCAATGATGAAGCACTCGCTTGGGCGGCAATAGGTGCAAAAGATTTTTCGATTGTGATTGCAGATGAACAAACGCGCGGACGTGGAAGGTTACATAGAACTTGGCACACACCCAAAGGAAGTGCCTTAGCAATTAGTTTAATTCTTCGACCTGATGAAAAAATAAAACCGCATCTCTCGCGGACGGTCGGCATGTCAGCCCTTGCCATCAGTGACTCACTCCTCGGCATGGGCTTGAGTCCCAAAATCAAATGGCCCAATGATGTTTTACTAAACGGGAAAAAAGTTGCCGGCATTCTAGTCGAATCCGTTTGGTCTGGTAGTGACGTAGACTCGTTAGTGATTGGCTTGGGAATCAATATCTATAAAAATTCCACACCACCCAATGATTCATTACAACTTCCCGCCACAAGCCTTGAAGATGAATTAGGAAAAGAACCCTTACCTCGTGAAGAAATTGTCAAAGATATTTTGCTCAACATCACTTCATGGTGCGAAAAACTTTCATCCGATGAAATGCTAAAAACTTGGGAAGAACGGCTTGCATTTCGACATCTACAAGTGAATATACTTTCAGGCGGTGAAACATCAGAAACAGGCATACTAGATGGTCTTGAATCAGATGGAAGCCTGCGCTTGAGAGATGAACATAGCAATGCTGTCATAGTCCGTTTTGGGGATGTAAGCCTACGCCCTGCCGCGTGATATACTTTTGCTAATCTACATCCACACGTCACATTAAAAACGTGACCCACCACACTATGAGGTCAATGATTATGTTTGATAATCTTCGTGAAGAATCATCTAAAGATTTTGATGAGCAAGCCAAATTTCAGCCTGCCGCTGGCACACGCCGCAGTGGAGGAAAGTCCAGCCGCTTTTTGGGCATGACGTCTATTCAACGTTTTGTGATTGTTGTTTTGTTGTCATTGATGACGTGCGCCATTGGCTTTTTATGTCTACTAGCAACACAACGGGTTGTATTTTAGAAATAACTTCTTAATAGCTCAAGCCGCCGTTCTCGGCGGCTTATTTAATTAAAAAATCCTGCGCCGAGACGGCGCAGGGAGAAATATTTTTTCTTACACCAACTTCGGTTGTTCTTCTACTTTTTCACCCTCTTCTACAGAAGCACCAGCCTTCTTCAAATCTTCAGCAGAGATGCGAGCCATCGAAGCGACACTATCCCCTTCTTGCGGTTTGATGAGATGCACGCCTCGCGTCGCCCGCCCGGATTGCTTCACATCCTTCAACTTTAGACGTATCGCCACGCCGTTGGCTGTCATAATCGTCAAGTCATCATCTTTTTGAACAACGCGTGCGGCGGCGATTTTTCCAATTTCTTTAATGGCTTTTTGGTCAATCGTAGCGATGCCGCTGGTTGCACGTCCTTTGGGTGAATATTCTTTCAAAGGAGTTTGTTTACCAAAACCTTTGGTGGTGACCACTAACAACGTGCCATCTTTTTCAATCACATCCATACTGGTGACAATATCACCTGCTTTTAATTTAATCCCATTCACGCCTGCGGCTTGACGTCCCATTGCACGAACTTTGGTTTCGCTAAATCTCAATGCTTGACCATTTTCAGTGACAATGATGATTTCATCTTTGCCGGAAGTGAGCCTTGCCCAGCCTAAAGTGTCACCTTCGTCGAGGTTAAGCGCAATCAAGCCGGAGGGTCGTACTGAGGCGAATTCTTCCATCGAAACACGTTTGATGCGTCCACGCCAAGTCATCATCATACAAAAAGTATTCGGTGAAAAATCACGCACTGCCATTGCGGCTGTGATTTTTTCATTCGGTCCCAAAGCCAAAATATTGACGAGCGGAATCCCTTTTGTGGCGCGGTCCAAATCTGGAATTTGATAGACTTTTTCAGAATACACTTTGCCTTTATCAGAGAAGAACAACATCGTGTCGTGACTACGCGCTGGGATTAACATCACAACTTCATCTTCTTCTTTTGTGGTGTGACCTTTCACGCCACGTCCGCCACGGCTTTGCGATTTGAATACGGTTGCGGCAACACGTTTGATGTAGCCACGTTCTGTCAAACTAATCAGCACTGATTCATCAGGAATTAAATCTTCATCGTGAATATTTTCTTGGGCATCGGCGGCAATACGGGTGCGACGTTCATCGCCATATTTCTCGGCGATTTCGTTCATATCATCTTTAATCAAAGCCAAAATCTTTTTCGGGTTAGCAAGCAAATCTTCAAGATACTTAATGGTTTCAGAAACTTGCTTATGTTCTTCTTCAATCTTCCAACGTTCTAATGCGGCAAGGCGGCGCAATTGCATATCTAAAATCGCTTGGGCTTGCAATTCGCTCAATTTGAATTTTTTCATCAAATTGGTTTTGGCAGTATCTACATCTTCCGCTTCACGAATGGTTTTGATAATCGCATCAATATTATTTAATGCAATTAAATAACCATCTAAAATATGTTGGCGTGCTTTTGCTTTTTCTAATTCAAATTGTGACCGACGCGTGATAACTACTTGACGATGTTCGATAAAAATTTGCAACAATCGTTTGAGCGATAATGTACGCGGCTCGCCATCCACAAGTGCCAGCATTTGCACAGCAAATGTAGATTGCAAAGAAGTAAATTTATATAATTGATTCAAAACCTTTTTCGGTTGCGCGCCACGCTTCAACTCAATCACAATGCTCATACCGCGCTTATCAGATTCATCGCGCAAGTCCGAAATTTGGTCAATCTTGTCATCACGCACCAATTCAGCAATGCGTTCAATCAATGTAGATTTATTAACTTGATATGGAATTTCAGTAATGTTGATTTGATAACGCCCTGCTTTTGTCTCTTCGATATGAGCAATACCACGCATCACAATGCGACCTCGACCTGTTCCATACGCGGAGACAATTCCTTCGGTGCCAACAATCATGCCACCCGTTGGGAAGTCTGGTCCTTGCACGAACTTCATCAAATCTTCTACTGTGACATCATCTATCTTGTCATAATTTTCAATGAGATGATTAATGGCGGCAGTTAATTCGCGTAAATTTTGCGGCGGAACATTCGTCGCCATACCGACTGCAATACCCGATGCTCCATTAAGCAAAAGGTTAGGGACTCGAGCAGGCAGAACGAGGGGCTCTTGAAGCGAATCGTCGAAGTTTGGACCAAAATCAACGGTGTTTTTATCTAAATCTGAAAGTAGTTCTTCCGCCATTTTTTGCAAACGCGCTTCGGTATAACGCATCGCGGCAGGCGCATCACCATCTACCGAACCAAAGTTTCCTTGACCATCCACCAACAAATAACGCATGGAAAAATCTTGCGCCATACGTGCCATGGATTCATACACAGCCGAATCACCATGCGGGTGATATTTACCCAGCACTTCACCCACAATACGCGCGGATTTTTT
>DQGV01000365.1 GCA_003524705.1 Anaerolineae bacterium
AAGTGACAGTCACCTCGCGCCCTGTGGGTAAAGGTGACTGTCACTTTTTTACAGAGATTAGGTTTTGACGAATTTTGTAACGAGTGGTCATAGAATTTCCTTCTAATAATCAGGTTTTCAAGAATTATATTTGACTTACGCTTTTGCATCCTATTAGTTTCTTTCAACGTAAAATAGAGTTGATTTTCCTCTAAAACCAGCCTATAATACCCTAAGTTAAGGTGTGATTGTGTTAATTAAATAAGGAGGATGACCAATGCCTAAGATTCGAGTCCGTCATGGTGAAAACGAAATAGAGTTAGATGGTGATTTAGATTTCATTGCACAAAACTTAAAAAGTTTTTATGAACGTCTTGGTTTAGTAGGCGGAAAAACTTCCCCAGCCACACTTAAACAGGATATTCTTTCATCTGAGAAACCTAAAGAAAAAGGGGCTATCCCTACGCCAGTAGAGTTTTATAAGAGCAAGGGTAAAACCGATGGCATTTCCCAAATTCTTATTTTTGGAAAATATCTTGAGCAATATATGGATAAGCCTGAATTCACACGTGCTGATGTAAATGCACTTACTTCTCAAGCAAAATTTTCAAAAGATATTCATAGCCAGTATTTCACAAATGCCGTTAAACAAGGGCTACTAAGAATGCATGATGGAGGAAAATACTCTCTTACATTAAGTGCAGAAGAAATACTTTCTGCACTGTAGAGGTATCATGTGTCTTCCTTAGAATTTTTATCACAATTTGGCAACCCAACAAATTTATCGCAAAAATCATTAGTAATTGCCTTTGCATATTACCTTCGACAAGAGAAAGGTATATTAGAGTTTAAGGCTGTCAATATCCAAGATTGTTTTCAACAATCCTTGCTAAAATCACCAACTAATCTCGCAAGGTTGCTTAGCAACCTTACTAAAGGTGAAAAACCTCCTCTTCTTAAGAATTCTTCTAAAGGTGAATATTCATTATCAATTTTTGGGCTACAAGAAGTCCAAGATGCGCTTGCTAATACACCTAATACTCCTGCAGGATTGAGTGTATTTCTTGAAACGGCTTTACCTTATCTCCAAAGAACAGCCGCAAAAATTACTGATGAAAATAAAAGAAAGTTTTTAGCAGAAGCTATGGCTTGTCTAGGTGTACAAGCGAAAAGGGCAACTATAGTAATGACTTGGTTAGTGACACTTGATCATTTATACGACTATATACTCGCAAAAAAGCTAGTTGAGTTCAATTCAGCACTCAATCGCCGAAGCGATAGGTTCTCAAGTAAGACAATTATCTTAAAAGACGACTTTTCAGACATACCTGATAACATATTTATTGAGGTGATGCGTTCAGCAAATATTATTTCAAATGATGTTCGGAAAATTCTGGACGAAAAACTTGGCATTAGAAACTCATCTGCTCACCCATCCGCTATTGAGGTTCATGATTCAAAAGTTATCAATTTTATAGAGGATGTAGTAGATAATGTAATTGTCAAATATCCACTATAAAGAAAATCAACAAGGGAGTTTTCTATGCGTGCGTTACTAAATATCCAGCTACCACTCGATGAAAATGATCAATTCATAAATATTAAAGAGTTTAGAAAAATTCTACAGACGATAGGTTTAAAGCCAACAGATATGCCTTCTGATGAAAATGAAAAAGAATTTAGAGCATATTGTCTTAGACGATCTGAACCAATCTTTGATCGAATGCCCGAAAAATCAGAAGAAGACCAGTTAAAGAAGGCCTTTTCTAGAAAAAATATTATTTATGCCTCCGATTTACCTCAATCCAACACTATTTTTATGATTACTGCGCATACAGAAACCGAATATCGTTTCAGATTATTAAATCCAAAAATTGAATCTCTACAAGAAGGGTGCGTAGATTTGGTATTAAAAATAAGGTCTTATAACGAAAAATATCCAAATAGACAATTAGGTCTGGGAGACAATATTGATATTTTTGAACATGGATTAGAAGAATCAACTATTAGCGGAAAAAATGTAAAAAGCCGTTGGAATGCAACAAGAAAAGTAGCAGGCAGGGATATATTGATTTCGGTTTTAGGGCTAATCTTTTTTGTTATTCTCACAGTTTTAAATATACTTTTTATTCCAGAAGAGACAATATCGCATACAATTTTTGACAGACTCTCAACAGCAATGTTTACTGCAATGATAGTCTCTTCTCTAAATGTTTATTATACATATAGAGTATCAGTACCTATAATTCAGTGGACTGCTTCATATTCAAGTTAAATGATATTTAAGCAAATAAGTCATCTAGTATAATAAAATATCATATAACAAAGGATTTTTTCATGCCTGAACACATCAGTGTTTCAAAAATTTCAAACTATGTAGGTCAAGACATTATTCTCAAAGGCTGGGTGTATAACCGCACCGACAAAGGCAAGCTGGCGTTTTTACTCGTCCGTGATGGCTCGGGATTTGTGCAATGCGTTGGCTTCAAAGGTGATTTAACGCCTGAACTCTTTGAAACCATCACTCACCTTCCGCAAGAATCTTCGGTCATCATCACTGGCTCAGTCCGTGAAGATAAACGCGCGCCCGGCATCCCCGGCGGATTCGAAGTCGGCATCAAAGATTTACAAGTCGTGCAAGCCGCCGATATTGATTATCCGATGTCGCTCAAAGATCACGGTCCTGATTTCGCGCTCGACAATCGTCACCTGTGGATTCGTATGCAAAGTCAGTGGGCAATTTTGCGCGTGCGTGTGCGCGTCATGTCTGCAGTGCGTGAGTATTTGGATAGCCACGGATTTTTCAATCTCGATACGCCCATCTTAACGCCCGCCGCCGCCGAAGGTACCACCACACTTTTTGAAACAGAATATTTTGATGAAGGTTCTGCCTATCTCGCGCAAACCGGTCAACTGTATAACGAAGCCAATATTTTTGCATTTGGAAAAGTGTATTGTTTTGGTCCCACCTTTCGAGCTGAGAAGTCAAAAACGCGTCGCCACTTAACGGAATTCTGGATGCTGGAACCTGAAATCGCTTTTTGCGATTTAGATGGTTTGATGGAAGTAGAAGAAGGTCTCATCACCCATATTGTGCAATCGGTAATGAAAGATTGTTCAGCCGAATTAAAATTCCTTGGGCGTGATATTTCGAAATTAGAAAATGTCGTCGGTCCATTTCCTCGCATGTCTTATGACGATGCCGCAAAATATCTGATTGATTTATACGAAAAAGAAACTGACCCTGAAAAGAAAGAATTACTCAAATTTGAATGGGGCATGGACTTCGGTGCTCCACACGAAACTGAACTCACAAAATTAAATGAAAAGCCATTGTTCGTCTATGGTTACCCAAGTGCCGTCAAAGCTTTTTATATGGAACCTTGGCCCGATAGACCAGAAGTTTGTAAAAGTGTAGATTTGCTCGCACCTGAAGGCTATGGTGAAATTTGTGGCGGCTCTGAAAGAATGTCTGACCATGATGCTCTACTCGCCAGAATCAAAAAAGAAGGTTTGCCAGAAGAAGCCTTCAAATGGTATTTGGAATTACGTAAATATGGCTCTGTCCCCCATTCAGGTTTCGGCATGGGCGTAGAAAGAGTCGTGGCTTGGATTTGCGGCATCGAACACATCCGCGAGGCAATTCCATTCCCGAGAACCATTAAGCGAGTTTATCCGTAGATAAAGCAATAAAATGGCAAGAAAACGAAGAAGTAGAAAAAATCAATCTAACTTTGCTCAAATCAGAGAAAAGATAGCCGAGAAAACAATTTGGGCTATCGCAATATTAGTATTGGTTTTAATAATCAGTTTGCTTGTTTTTGTATTTAGAATCGGCGAATCTATGTATCCTGTTTGGATGGTTGAATATCGTAATCCAATTATCGGAATATTACTTACTATCATTTTCATTATAATAATCGCTTCACCTCTTATTGTTGAAGCAAATAGTAATCCTCGCCGCCTTTCTGGTCCTGGCAAACGACCTGATTATTGGTAAAAAAAATAAAAGACCTGACAGGTTTTAGAAATCTGTCAGGTCTTTTTATTCAAACAACACGTCACTCTGAGCCGAAGTCCTGAACGAAGTGAAGGAGCTGGCGAAGAGCCTCTACAATAATCTTAGAGATTCTTCGCCGTAAAGAACAAGAACACGGCTCAGAATGACATACTGAGGAACTATGAAAATCGCTATCATCGGTTCGGGCATTGCAGGTTTAACCACTGCATGGTTGCTTGATAAAAATCACGAAGTAACTTTATTTGAAAAAAATGAAATATTAGGTGGACATGCTTTAACTGTTCACTTTGAGATTAAAGGCGAACGCATCTTTGCCAACCCTGCGGCTGGATATATCACCCCAAGTATTTATCCACGTTTTTTGCAATTGCTAAAAATATTGAATGTTAAATTAATTCCTATCCCTGCATCTGTGACAGTGTATTCTTCAGCATTAGGTTTTGCAACCATGTTGACACCACGTTTGTCAATTGCGCGTTTAGCAAAAATTCTGCACCCAAAAATGTTAATGCATTTGCTTGAACTTCAACGAACGTTACTCGTCGCCAAAAAATTCGATAAAACAGACAACTGGCAAACGACACTTGAAGAATTTATGAATCAAGAAAATGTTTCGCAGTTTGTGCGGAATGAAATTATTTATCCATGGATTTCTGCTGTTGGTGAAGCCACAATTGAAGATATCAAAAGATTTTCTGCTCGCGCCGCGTTGAAATATCCCGTACATGGACAATCTGGGACGCAAGCCTTTCGTCTGCAAGAATTAGATGGCGGAATCGCTTCCTATATCAAGCCTTTAGTTGATTCACTTCAAAGTACAAAAGTAAAAACTAAAAACGGTATTATTTCTATCGAAAAACAAAACGGAGAATTTGTTCTCACAGATTCATCAAACACAAAACACTCTTTTGAGCAAGTTATTTTTGCATCACCCGCTTATGAAACAAAAAAGATAATTGATACTTTGTCAGGAGCAGATGACGTATCAAGTATTCTCTCTGGCTTCAAATACAATCCCGCAAAAATTGCTGTGCATGGTGATACAAGTTTGATGCCACCAAACAAAGTAGATTGGTCTATTTACAACACCATGTATGATGGAAAAAATTGTGAAGCAACGATATGGTGCCCCGAAGATGGCGAACGCGAGTATTTCAAAAGTTGGGTCACCTTTGCAGATAAAATGCCAGAAAACTTATATAGTCTTCATGAATTCAAACATCCGTTGCTGACTCCAGAATATTATCAAGCACAAGAAAAACTTAAAGCCATAAATGGAAAAAACAATTTGTGGTTTGTGGGAAGTTATACGCAAGATATCGATTCGCATGAAAGCGGAGTCTGTTCTGCGATTGAAGTCGCACAAACATTAAATCCAGATTCGCAAAATTTGAAATCTTTGCTTCAATGAAAATAAAATGCCGATGAAACAAAATCAAGTTTCCCCTTAATCGTGAAGCGGTTTAATTGTCAAGGATT
>DQGV01000420.1:0-2258 GCA_003524705.1 Anaerolineae bacterium
AAGGCTTTGGCATGGTCTGGGAATTCTTCTAAGGCGCGACGGTAGGCAACTGCCGCTTTCTGCCATTCTTGGTCCCACGCGGCAGAGTGGCCTTCATTCATTGATTTTTGGAAAACGTCGTCTCGTCCGGGCATTTGTATATTTTACTTTCGGAATTGAATTTTGTGCTAGATGTTATGTAATTATAACCGTGTATTTATCTAAGTTTGAGAGGGTATAATCGCAATATATTCATCAAAGGAGTTGCTATGTACGATAAGAAAAAACTTGAGGAATTAAAGAATCAACTTTCCACGTGGGAAGAGACGTCACTCAAAAAAGCGTTAAATCAATTGCCAGAACGAGCCGATGAATTTATCACCACATCATCTGAACCGATTAATCGACTCTATACGCCGCTTGATATTGCTGATTCTGATTACGCTTCAGACTTAGGTCTACCTGGTGACTATCCCTACACACGCGGTGTACACCCGACTCTTCATCGTTCCAAATTGTGGACGATGCGCATGTTTGCAGGTTTCGGCACAGCAGAAGAGACAAACGCACGCTTCAAATACTTACTTGAACAGGGTCAAACAGGTTTGAGCATTGCTTTTGATTTAGCAACGTTGATGGGTTATGACACAGACCAACCCGAAGCACTCGGTGAATTTGGAAAATGTGGTGTAGCAATTTCTTCTTTGAAAGATATGGAAATTTTATTAGATGGAATTCCATTAGATAAAGTTTCATCAAGTATGACGATTAATTCACCCGCCGCGATTATTTGGGCAATGTATCTTTGTGCCGCAGAAAAACAAGGTGTGAGATTAGATCAATTACGTGGCACATTACAAAACGATATATTGAAAGAGTTTATTGCACAAAAAGAATTTATCTTCCCACCTGAACCTTCGATGCGACTCGTTGTGGACACAATGGAATTTGGTTCAAAACATGTTCCACAATGGAATACGATTTCAATTTCAGGGTATCACATCCGTGAAGCGGGTTCTACTGCCGCGCAAGAATTAGCATTCACGTTAGCCGATGGCATGGAATATGTGCGTTGGGGAATCGCACGTGGCATGGATGTTGATGAATTTGCTCCGCGTTTATCTTTCTTCTTCAATGCTCATAATGATTTCTTTGAAGAGATTGCAAAATATAGAGCCGCGCGTAGAATTTGGGCACGTGAAATGCGTGAGACGTTTAAGGCGAAGAATCCGCGTTCGTGGTTGATGAGATTCCATACACAAACAGCTGGTGTTTCGTTAACGGCTCAACAACCGGAGAATAATGTTGTCCGCGTGGCAATTCAAGCACTAGCGGCAGTTTTAGGCGGAACACAATCTTTACACACAAATTCATTAGATGAAGCCTTAGCACTTCCCTCTGAACATTCAGTGACGATTGCTTTACGCACCCAACAAATCATTGCTGAGGAATCAGGTGTGGCGAATACTGTGGATCCGCTTGGCGGGAGTTACTTTGTGGAAGCGCAAACAAATCGAATTGAGAAAGATGCGTATGCGTACTTCCAAAGGATTCAAGATTTAGGTGGCGTTATCCCCGCTATTGAAAAAGGCTTTATGCAAAGTGAAATTTCGGATGCGGCATATCGTTATCAAAGAGAAACGGATGAAGGCATTCGTAAGATTGTCGGTGTGAATGCCTATGCAGAAAAGAAACCTTTAAGTATTCCAATTTTACAAATGGACCCAAATGGCTTTACTCGTCAAGTAAAACGGATTCAAGAAGTGAAAAAGAATCGCGATAGCGGACGAGTGGGTCAAACATTAGATGCGTTACGAATCGCGTGTGAAGGTACTGAAAATACAATGCCATACATCATGGATTGTGTGCGCGCGTATTGCACGCTTGGCGAAATGGTTGGTGTGATGACGAAAGTATTTGGAAAATATGAAGAGCCGACGATGATATAGTGAATAGAAAGTGGAATAAAAACTTGGAAAGTCTAAGAACTTTCCAAGTTTTTATTTCTACGGATTGCTAACAATTTTTTAATTCGGTCATACTTTTCTCTGGTCAACGGATATGACCATGCCAACAAAATTGTGCCAGACACAATCACTGCACCGATAAATGTCACCATTAAGCGAATCATCAATAAAGCCGCATCAGGTTGCGTAAATTGCGTCACACCTTCGGGCGGAGTTTGATATCCAGACCAGCCTAAAATTTGCAAAGTCACAAATATCACACCTGCGCCTGTCAACTTTCGAATCAACGTGCGAATGCCGTAATACACACCT
>DQGV01000420.1:2467-4636 GCA_003524705.1 Anaerolineae bacterium
ACCTGTCAGTTTGCGAATCAAAGTGCGAATGCCGTAATACACACCTTCTTGTCGGCGATGTGTTTTCAATTCATCCCACTCAATCACATCTGGCAAAATCGAGTCGGGCAAAATATACGCCGCCGAAACGCCAATCCCTGCAAACGCCGCCAACCATAACAAATGATTCATATCACCCGGTTGAACTGTAAAAATTAAAATTTCAGCAATCACCCAAACAATCATTCCGATAATATACGCTTTGATTTTATTAAATCGCTTTGCCATCCATAACCAAAACGGGATAAACAAAATACAGACCGACATCAACACGCCAAAAAATGCAGACTCAAGTGCTAACTCTATGCCGAGAAAGTTTACGCTAGCAAGCAAGTCGCCACCTGCCACCCAATATAAAAGGAAGAAAGGAAACGAGATGGCAATCATATCCACTGCTGACCAGTTGAACATGTAAATCCCCGCCGCATATCGAAAGGGGATATTTGCCCAAGCCATCTTCAAACTTTCTTTTAATGGAAGCGACTCTTCTTCACGTGAAGCAAATTTCTCGCGGACGAATAATCCAATCAAAAAAAGTGGAAGCGAACCTATCGCCCCAAACACAGCACCAGCCGTGATAAACCCTTGTTGCTGACTTCCCCCATTTAACATCACAGCATCCACAATCATTGGGGCAGTCACTACAACTGCCATTGCCGAAAATAATTGAAAGAAAGAACGAAAACTTGAAAGCGAAGTTCTTTCGTCATAATCTTGTGTGAGTTCGGGCGTTAAAGAAAGATACGGCACTGCTACCAAAGTAGTTAAAGTATCTGAAATCATAAACGCCAAAGTCACATATATTAACAAACCAATTTGGCTTTCCCAATTCGGTGCTGACCATAACATCACAAAACTTAAACCAAATGGAAATGCAAACCATAACAAAAATGGTCTTCTTCGCCCAAGTTTAGATTTAACTCGGTCACTCAATGTACCAATCACTGGGTCATTAATGGCATCCCAAATAATGCCAACCAAAGCACCTAACGAAGCCAGGCGCGGTTCTATGCCGACAACATCAGTCAAGTAAATAGCATAAAAAATGGAGCGCATCATGCCGATGCCGGCAATGCCTAAATCACCAGAGCCATATAAAAATTTCAACCAATAAGGGAGATGTTTTTTCATAAAGTGTGTAAGTGTAGCATGAGTATAACCCTAACAAAAATAATAAGTCACATTACCAAAATGAAAGCCGAAATTTACACCTTTAGGTATATACTTTGGGCAGAAATCCGATAATAGCAAACCCGGTGAAAACCGGCGACGCAAAGCTAAAGGACCTAAGGTTGCGAAAGCAACTATGGTTGCCAAGCCGCCGAAGATAACATCACACTCTCAAAATCACTGTCTTTCTGCGGGCTTGGCTCATGTCAAGCCTGTTTTATTTTTAACGTTGAATCTTAACACTGAAGCGGAATCGTTCCGATAACGGCAAACCTGTTGAAAAACAGCGACGCAAAGCTATGGGTCTAAAACCGACAACGGTCATGACTGCCAAGCCACCGAAAACGAGCCTCCAAATTACTGGATGCTCATATTCAAGGAGTTTTGTATGGCATCCAGAATCAAAAATCAAATCATCTTCATCGCGCTTGTAAGCATTTTTCTTCGCGCACTTGTACCAACTACACCAGTTCTCGCCAAAGAATCAGAAAACAATGTCATCCCCAGCATGGCATCATTTATTGAAAGCCTCAAAAATGGTGATGCTTCTGCACTGCGCGGAATTTATGTACGCGGCGTAATGGCTTATGAAATCAAGCAACAACCGAGTGGCTACCCCGGCTACGTTTCATCTGAAGCAAATACAATCACACAATTTAGAATGGCAAACCAATTCGGCAACATCGGTTTGCTCGCACACAACTACTTAGCCGGTGCAGATTTTTCAGCACTCAATGCAGGTGATATCATCACACTTGTGTATGGTGATGGTCACACCCAAAACTTTTACGTAGAAGAAGTTTTACAATACCAAGCCACCAGCCCACTCAGTCCGTATAGCAACTTCATAGACCTAAACACACAAGAATTTTTAACCGCCGAAGGTCTCTTCAACAAAGTCTATCGCGGCGACTTTCACGTCACCTTACAAACCTGCATCGAAAAAGATGGCGACCTCAG
>DQGV01000046.1 GCA_003524705.1 Anaerolineae bacterium
AAAGATTTGCGAATGTGATTGCGATGGTCTGATGAAAACTTTTTTAGCAGGTCATCTGGATTGGGATTCAAATCTATCAGATAAGTCTGATATGTAGGATGTTGAATCCAATTTGATAGAGGAGATGAATCGGTTTGGTCGAATCGAACCGAGATATATTCCGCTTCAATCTCGCTTGCAAGTTGTTTTGCTGACTCTAATAATTTATCTCTAGCTGATTCATTCTCAAATGCAAATCCGCCGTAACTGCCAAATGGAGCAGTGGCAAGGTAATGACCAAACACTGGATGCTTGATTTCAACTAACGAAAGCGCACCAACAATTTGATTATTTTCTTCGGCAACAAAACGATGAATTTTATGGTTATACATTTCATGCACGAAATTCATCCATGAATCAAGCCCCACATAGCTGAGTTGATTTTCAAGATGAGGCGCATGTATCGAATCAACTCTTTGAATATTCATTCAGATAATCTTTCATGGTTGAGGTTGGGAAATTTTTCAACAAGTCTTTAAGAAATGCAGATTTATTAAACGTAAACGGAAAAAGCAGTGGATGATAAAGCATATCTACGGCGAATTTTTTGATAAAGTTTTCTGGCGAAATAATTTCATACGGATGTAAAAAGATAACAGGACTCAAGCCTGCTTTCAATTCTTTTTCGATGATGTTGAATACAATTTTTCTAAATAATCCGCTCATCATACTTGACCCGTAAGGGAATTCGCCACGAATGACAAGTGGAATATCCATTTTACGTGGAGCCGATAATTTTTTTGGCTTCGTAAGTAAAGGTGATGCACTGACAGGAACTTCCTGAATTTTTCCTTTTTGTAAAACATTTCCGCTTGGCGCATAAATAGAAGAGCTGTATGTAAAGTTATATTTCTCCAAAAGCGGATACACACCTTCAACAGTGTTAATCATCGGTGCACGATAACCGCACACCTCGTATTTTTTTCGCCATTCTTTTGAGGCTTTGAAATCTTTTTCGATTTCGGCTTCGTTGGTTAATGGTCTGTGAATTTGGCAGTGAAAACCAACTTCGTGCCCTGCGGATGCAATTTTTTGAGGTAAATCTGGATACCAGTCAATCAATTCGCCAACTAAATAAAATGAAACTTTTTTATCATCAAAGATTTCGAGAATTGGGTCAATGACTTGATTACAAAAATTATCGTCTAATGCAAAACGCTTTTCTGGCGGGAGAAAATCATAACGACGTGATGGTGCAAACCATGATTCATAGTCAATGGTCAAGAGTAGGCGAGGTGATGGATTCATTAAAGAAAATTATATTATGGAACTTGTTTGATGAGACAAAATTGTGCACCTTGGCGTTCGACAGTGATTAAAGCAGGTACATCACGCATAAAACGTAAATCCTCGTTGGAGCGCGTATTGACTAGATAATAGTCACCAGAATTTATTTGACTTTGCTCAGTACGAAAATCTCGAATGGTAATATTTTCATTTGCATAATAATCTGCAATATACGGTTCACGGCGAACAAATAAATTAACTTCTTTATTTGTGATTTCATTTAATTCGAGAACTGCTTCACGGTAACATGTCAGCCAATATTCTGTTTCATAATTTCGAAACGCGCCACCAACTCCGCCAATGAAGTTGTTGTAATAAGCATATTGATAGGGGTGGAGTTGAATGATTGGAATGATGCCAAATAAAAGAATTAATCCAAGACTTGCAATTCGTATCCATTGATTTTTTATAAACTCGAATAACTTTTCAAATGCAAAGCCTGCGAAAATAAAAATAGGTGGCAAGATGAACAGAAAATGACGATAGCCATCATACATGGATGGTCTGCGAAGTAAAACATAAGCAAGAGGAATAGCAAACCATAGCAGAATAATAAATAATGTTATTCGTTTTTGATTATTGGATTTCCAAAAAGAGAGAAATAAACCAAGCAAAAACAAAATCCATACAACTTCTGTTTGCGTGTAGCCAAGAAGAGTTAAAATATATCTTCTTGGAACTTCACCAGCCTGATAGTCATTGCCCATAAATAAAACATTGAGCTGTGTTGGATTATCTGACATGAAAGCAAACACTTGAATAAATGTTTGTAGGGGATTTATCCACAAGTAGGGCCAGGAGAGGAAAGAAATTAATAATGAGAGGATTCCGTACATTGCAAATAATTTTATGTAATTAGTAATTTGCAATTGTTTAATTTGTATAAGTGCATATAACCCAATTAACAAAGCGGCTAAGGGTCCAAGCACGCGAATGGACGTTGCAATTCCCATAAAAAATGAAGCCAGCAAAATTTTCCAGAAATTTATTTTTTGATGTGCAACAAAATCATCCACCATTTCAAAACCAAAACACATTGAGCCGATGAAAAATACTAAAAATGGAATATCTTTTGGGTTGATAAAACTGTGTCCCCAAAAAATGGGTTGTGAGGCGAAGAGAACTGTCGCAAGAAATGCAGACCAAGTCTCCACGAAGCGCGAAGCGAAACGATAGAAAAGATATACGCCGAGTTGAAACGTCAAGAAGTTAATCAAATGCCATGAGGAAGCATTATCAAAAAACAATTTGAAAAATGAAACGATTGGATAAACAATAATAATGTAAGCAGGTCCGCGATTGGCATGGTCGCTGGCGCTTGCACCAAATGCATTTTGCAAATCAAAAATTCCGCTGAACCATTCTTTAGGAGAATATGCATATTGCAACGCATCGGCGTATTCATAAAACAACGGCTCATCCCATGAGTAGCCATAATCCTGAAATGTAAAAATGCCAATCAAAAGATTGATGATAAGTAATATGATGATAGGTTGTTTGCGGATAATTTGCACGGGAATTTATTTTTGAGAAATACGTCGCTTCTGACGTGCTTCAGCTTGTTTCATTCTTTCAACATCTTCTTCAGTTTCAGCAACAAGCGGCGGAACGGATGTTGGCTTGGCATTATCATCTAATGCAACATAAACAAGATACGCAGTGTTGGTATGCGTGCGTTCACCCGTGATTGGATTTTCAGCAATCACTTGCACTTCTGCTTCTAACGATGTTCGACCTGTATAAGTGACTTCGGCATTTAATGTTACAAGATGCCCGATTTTGATTGGTTCGCGAAATACCAATGAATCAACAGCCACAGTGACAACACGTTTTTGAGCATGACGCATACAAGCCAATGCCCCTGCTTCATCAACAAGTTTCATAATCCAACCGCCATGAACATTGCCGAGGTTATTGGCATGTTCGGGTTGCATGAGTTGTGCTAATGTGATACGTGAAGCCTTTGAGGTTTTTAGCGGTACCTGCGCGCGCTTGAGGTCCAACTCATTGGCCATCCCGACCTCGAAGCGTTTCTTCACCAGGGCGTATGCCTGCGTCTGGCTCTCAAAGGTGGATTGCGCCAGTTTCCGGTTTTCCCGGTCGGCGGCCAGGGTGAGCCAGGCGCGTGCGACTTCGGCGACCAGGGCGATC
>DQGV01000246.1 GCA_003524705.1 Anaerolineae bacterium
TTTTGTTCACGGATTATTTCTTTCTGTAACTTCTTCAAAATCTGAAAAATTATTATCGAACAAATCAGATGGAATATCTCTTAACGTCCATTCAAAAAAATCAATCAAATAGGCATTGACAATTTCGGTCACGCGTTGTCCATTCAATGGACCTTTCAAACCCAATTGCGGTGCAATTGGTGAAAGCAAAGGCAAATCGCTAAAATCATAATGGCGTGTGCCAGCAATCGTAATCACACCGAAACCTTCTGTTGCGTTTTTATAAAACGGATTAAACAATTGATTATTTTTACTATCGGTAATATCTGTCCATGCTTGGCTAAACATAAAAAACGCTGGCTGAGAAATTCCGCCTTGAATAATTTCAGCAGAGACAGGTCGCATAAATGGATCCATGCCTAACACGGCTTTACAGCGTGAATCAATTCCGCAAAATTGAATCGCCGCGCCTCCGCCAGTGGAATGACCATACACGCCGACTCGATTCAAATCTACACTTTGACTAAAAAATTCTCCCGCCTCATTTTCCTGACCTGATAACTGATTCAGCACGTACGCCATATCTTGCGCCCATTGACTTACCAAGACGTTTGCTTTTTCTTCATAATTTGGGTCTTCGGCGTCTTCGGGCAATGCTTTTGGATTATTCGGTGCAATCGTGCCATCTGGAAAAACAGTGACAACTGCTCCGTACGTATGTTGAATGCCAATCACCACATAACCTCTACTAGCAAGTTCTAAGGCTTGACCTGCATTTTGAGCGTTGAAACCATTCCAGCCATGTGAAAATAAAATGACTGGGAATTTTTCTTCTGACGTTGCCAGTGCTGAATCTTTATAAGCAGGGATTTCGACCAATCCCAAATGGTTCAAGAAATAAGATGGCATGTTGATATAGGTTGCAATGGTTGGGGCAAAGATTTCCGCGTTTTCCATCCATGGGGCTTTTTCATCTGAATCTTTTGCATCGGCTGGATACCAAACTTGAATCATAAATTTACGTGATTCATCTTCGCCTGAAAATAGTTCTTTACGAGAGGTATCGTTTAATTCAAATATTTTTGTGCCAACTTGATAGTCACCGCTTGGGATTGGGATTTGTGGAACAGGCAACAAGATAGGAATCAGCGTCAGGAACAGAAGCAAGCCGAAGGTTAGATAAGAAGCGAGGGGTTTCCAATCAAAAAAGAAAGCGATGATTGTTAGCAAAAGAGTCAAAACATACACTGGAATCATTTGCCAACGATAGCCTTCGACAACGAAATGATTCAAAGTGAGGATGAATGCCAACGCGGGCAAATATCGAATCGCTTGTGGGCGTGGATGACTCCACAATAAATACGCGCTTAATAAAATTGGGATTAAGGTTTCAAGCAGACGCATTAGATGATTCTGATGTTTGCGCTAATTTTGCTTTGCCATCTTTATAAGCGACTGCCGCTGTGGCATACATGATGACTGTGATGTAAAAGGTGATGGCAGGCATTAAGACGATGAGCAAACAAGATAAGATGATGGTTGCAAAAATAATTTGAATGGCAAAGGCAAGTAAGAATGATAGTAAATAATAAATCCCGAAAGCGGCAATAAAACCGCCGAGGTTGGCGCGGAAAATTTGCCACCATTCTTTGAAACGAAAGAGAGCGTAGAAATCATCTGTTTCGATGACTTTCATTTCAGCGGCTGGGATGATCACTGCCATGACCAAAGAAATTGGAATAATAAAACAAGTACCGCCAAAAACAATCAGAAAATAGATTGGTAAAAATCTTTCCACTTCATTGGGGTTGGCATTCTCGAACATAAATGGAAAAATAAAAGATACGATGACAATGGGAATCACAAAAATTAAGATGGGTATGCCAATAATAAATCTAGCACCAAATACTTTGAGTCCATCTTTGAAAAGTTTTCCCCAATCATCCCATGCCACCAAATGCGGCGATTCGTTATTGAGGATTTGTTTGGCAATTTGAGCGCCATATCCAAACAAAACAATGTACGGCGCAATGGGGACAATAAATGCTAAAAGTGAAACCGCAATGCCAATATATAAATGTTTGCGATTTTCTTCTTTGAAAGGGAACATGAGTAGTTCATTTAAGTTAAATCCGAAAAACATAAGTTATCTCCAAATAATTGATAATTTTCAATGAACAATTGTCAAGTATTGATTATCCATTGTAAATTAAATTGCAACGCCCATCACTGCTACATAATGCGCGGCCGCGGCGAGTAAAACAAAGATATGCCAAACTTCATGAAAGCCAAACACACCGGGTTTGAAGTTAAATATTTTTGTAGCATATACAACTGCGCCAAGCGTGTAAATAATTCCGCCTGCTAAAAGCCAAGCAAAAACCCACGTCGGCAAAGCAGATAACATTTGACCTGCGGCACTTACACTAATCCAACCCATGATGACGTAAATCCCTGCACTTAGCCAACGCGGTGATTTGATGTAAAAGATTTTTACAACAATGCCAATCACAGCCAATGACCAAATGATGCTCAACATGCCCCACTTCCAAAAGCCTTCAAAGGCATTCACACAAAATGGAGTGTATGTTCCAGCAATCAAAACATAAATAGCTGCATGGTCTACTTTGCGGAAAATTTCTAAGGCTTTGTCTTTCACTCGCACCATATGATAGGTAGCACTGGCGGAGAATAGAAAAATTAAACTGACACCATAAATGGCGAGTGAAATAATCTTTGCAGGCGTGCTCCAGCCGACGATGAGTAATGCAATTAATCCAATCAGTGCAAGTACTGCACCGACCCAGTGGGTGAGACTATTCACAGGTTCACGTAATTTTTTTAACATTTTATTCCTTTCTTTTTCTTAAGCGACTTAAATCTAAAACGAGTGGTTTTCTTCTTCCAAATGCTGAAGAAGCATACGTTATGAGTAAAATAAAAGTACCAATCCCCAAACCGCAAACCATGTTTACATATTCAAGAAAAAATGCCAATTTCACTTTCGCAATTTGCGGATACTGCTCAAAATACCTGACTTGATAATCACCATATTCTTCGTAAGACCTACCACTCAACCATGGGTC
>DQGV01000269.1 GCA_003524705.1 Anaerolineae bacterium
CTTGTGTGTTGCCACATCATAATCAGTTCGGGAAAAGGTGGGCAAACAATTTACGAACTTTATTGCCAAATGCAATTTTGATTGGCATTGATGAAGAGACTGGGATGATTAACTCTGGAGATAATTGGCAAGTGTATGGCAAAGGTGAGGTGACTGTGTACCGAAGCGAATCAACTGTCACCGTAGGAAGAGGCGGGAAATTTTCTCTGATTGGCATATAATAGTCAGCATGAAAGACGGTTTGCAAATCACAAAATCGGTTGAGGGGAAGGTAACAATTCTTCATCTTACTGGCGCGTTGGATGCTGTGGGTGAAGAGGCTGTGCTTGCTTTTGCGCGTGATGTATATGATGCGGGCTCGCGTTTTCTTATATTAGATTTGGCGAATGTGAGCATTTTGACGAGTGCCGGAATGCGTGCCATGCACAAAGTTTTCAAAATGTTTACGCCGCGTGAAGAAATGTATAAAGTGCATCATGTGAAGTTGTGTCGCGCGCCACAAGCGTTGTATCAATCACTGGGGGTGACAGGTTTTTTGCAAAACATTCCCAGTTATGAATCTTTGCAAGAAGCGATAGCTTCTTTTTCGTAAGTGTTTCTTAATCAAACTATCATTTTTGAATAAGGAAGTTTTTTTAGAATTGCCCTGTCTGAGCACTAAAGGAGTGAGCCATGACCCATCCATTCAAATCCGTTCCTGTGAAATCGTATGAAATTACGCCGAAAGAAACATATTTTTCCCGCAGAGACTTTATCAAAGCGGCAGGGGTGATTGCAGGTAGTGCCGCACTCGCCGCGTGTGCACCAAGTTCGCCCGAAGAATCTGAGGCGCAAGTTCCTGTCAATCCTGCTTATGTAGATGAACTCGGTGATGCGGCTAATACGTTTGAAGAAATTACTTCTTATAACAATTATTATGAATTCAGCACCAACAAAGAAGCAGTGAAGCCGTTATCTGAAAGTTTTAATCCACGACCTTGGACTGTAGAAGTGTATGGTTTGGTCAATAAGCCACGCACGTTTGGCATTGATGATTTATTAACTTTATTCCCGCAAGAAGAACGCATTTATCGTTTACGTTGTGTTGAAGCATGGAGCATGGTGATTCCATGGCAAGGCTTTCCGTTAGCAGGTTTATTGAATTTGGTTGAGCCATCTAGCGCGGCACAATATGTACGTTTTGAAACAGTCTATCGTCCTGAAGAAATGAAAGGGCAAGGCAGTGCGTTTTATCCATGGCCCTATAACGAAGGCTTGCGCATGGATGAAGCCATGAATGACTTAGCCATTTTAGCAACGGGTTTATATGGTGAGCCGATGCCGAATCAAAACGGCGCACCGATTCGTTTGGTTGTTCCATGGAAGTATGGATTCAAATCGATTAAATCAATTGTAAAAATTGAATTAACTTCTGAACGTCCAAATACATTATGGAGTACAGTCGCTCCAAATGAATATGGTTTTTATGCCAATGTCAATCCCACCGTTGACCATCCACGTTGGTCACAAGCATCTGAACGTCGCATTGGTGAACTCACTCGCCGTGAAACATTGATGTTCAATGGCTATGGCGAACAAGTTGCTGATATGTATGCAGATATGAATTTGCAGTTGCATTACTAAAAGACTCTTAAAATCTTGCCACAGAGCCGCAGAGGTCACAGAGTTTTTTTTCTCAATGCTCTCTGTGCCTTCTGTGGCTAATGTTTTTATTTAGATTTATTCAAAATTATGAAATTATTTTCTCGTTATACCCCCTTACAAATTTCAATACATTTATATGCTTGGTCTGCATTAATTTGGATTGCGATTGAACTGCTAACAAGCAGTTTTTCCATCAACCCCATTCAAGAATTAGAACAACGCACAGGTCGTCACGCCATTACATTGCTGGTGTTATCTTTGCTTTGTACACCCCTTAACATCATCTTCAAATGGAAAGAACCACTCAAACGCCGCCGCACATTGGGTTTATATGCGTTTATGTATGTATTCATTCACGTTTTGATTTTTGTGAATTTCGATTACGGCTTGGCGTGGAGTTTAATCGTCCAAACAGTTTTTGAAAAACCGTACATCCTTGTTGGCTTCATCACATTTCTTTTACTCATTCCACTTGCCATCACATCGTTCGACATCTGGAAAATCCGCCTTGGCAAAAATTGGAAACGCTTACATCGTATCATTTATCTCATTGCCCCACTCGCCGTTTTGCATTACGTGTGGAGCAAAAAAGGTGACATCCTGACATTATCAGGCGATATCGTTCGACCCTTGATTTATGGACTCGTGCTAGCAATTTTTTTGATTATAAGAATCCCAGCCGTGAAAAGATGGTTCGCCTCTTTACCTACGGGACGCTTGATTCAAAACCCGAAAAAGAATCCAACCCCCGAATCAGATTAGAAGATTCCGCGAAGCAAAAGTAACAATCCGATAATCGCCAACGGCACGCCAACGATTGCGCCAATAATTGTTAAACTAACCACAACACCGACAATGATTAACACAATCCCAATCACCATTGCTAAAAGGCGACCCGTCATTTCGACAATAATGGAAAGTAATTTCCAAATCGCCACAAAGGGCCACCACACCCAAGAAATTTGTCTTTTTGTTTGAGTTGACATAACAGCCTCCGTGTTTTAATTACGCAATCTTTGTCAAAAAGATGCAAGATGAAATAAACTTAAGTACTGCTTCACAAATCAAATAGAAGGACTATAATCGCCACACTATGCCTACAAAATCTAAAAAATCAGAATACATGATTGAAGAAGAACCTGT
>DQGV01000491.1 GCA_003524705.1 Anaerolineae bacterium
TTGAAGATTCGCCTATTTCGTTATGGGAAGAGGATTTCTCTGGCGTAAAACAAAAGATTGACGAGTTGAAACAGGCTGGCGTTAGAGATTTTGAAGCGTATTTTTCAGAACACCCTGAAATTGTTTTGGAATGTGCGTCTTTGGTAAAAATTCTAAATGTCAATAAAGCATCTGTAGAGTTATTTAATGCGAAAAGCAAAGATGAGTTAAGTACTAATATGCTTCGCTTATTGCGAGCAAATGAAATTACGCAACAATTTAAAAACGAGTTGATTCACATTGCCAATGGGCATACCCATTTTGAGCAGGAGATGCCGGATAGCAAGTTAACTGGCGAGCCATTGGTAATTTCTATAGCATGGTCTGTGATGCCGGGGCATGAAGAAGATTTATCACGTGTGATTGTTTCGATTGTAGATATTACAGAACGTAAACATGCCGAAGAAGAACGGCGTGTGTTAATTGAAGAATTGGGCGAGCGGGTGAAGGAATTAACTTTCTTGCATAACATCTCGCGCATTTTTATGGATGATACACGCTCTGAATTTGAAGTTTTGCAAGCCGTTGCTGATGCCATGCCAGCTGCTTGGCAATACCCTGAAGTTGCCGCCGCGCGCGTTGGCTATAACGGTTATCAATTTACTTCCCCTAATTTTAGAGAAACCGATTGGATGCTAAGCGAATTTTTTGAATTGCCAAATGGTTTATTAGGCGTGGCACAAATAGCTTATTTAGAGGAAAAACCACTATCTGATGAAGGACCCTTTTTATCGGAAGAACGCCAAGTATTAAACGCAACTGCTGAAAAGTTAAAAACATACATCAAAGGCATTTTGGCAGACCAAGCCATTCAACGTCAGTTAAATGAATTAGAAACGTTGTATGAAAGCGGTTTGGCAATTAGTCAACTGTTAACGCCAAAAGGGATTGCTCAAAAAGTAATTGATGTATTAGAACGCAAAATGAATTGGCATCATATTGCCATTCGAGAATATGATTCAGAGTCGAACCGTGTGAAATTGATTGGGTTTAATAAACCAGATATAAGTGCGAATGAGGCAGAGGAATATATCCAAAAAATGAACAGCCTCATTTCAGATCCCACACAAGGGTTAAGCGGGTGGGTTACTTTGCATGGAAAGTCTATTCGTGTGGCAAATGTAAATGTAGATGATAGATTTGTAAGAACATTCCCAGATATTAATTCTGGAATGTATATACCGCTCAAAATTGGTGAGCGTGTGATTGGTTCTATTTCTGTTGAAAGTGAAATAGAAGATGCCTTCACAGAACATGATAAACGTTTGTTAGAAACATTAGCAGGGCAAGCCGCCATTGCAATTGAAAATGCAAATTTGTTTAATGATTTAGAAAAGCGTGTACAAGAACGCACCATGCAAATTGAAGCCACCAAACGCCGTTTGGAATTAGCCACTCATGCCGGGCAGATTGGCGTGTGGGAATATAAACCCAGAGAAAATTCTGTTGTTTGGGATGAACGCATGCACATGATTCATCACTTGCCAGTCGGTGCTTTTGATGGCAAACCAGAAACATGGGCAAAGTATATTCATCCAGAAGACCTTGCAAAATCTCAAATACATTCTCAATTGGCATTTACAGAAAATTTATTGTTGAACAATGAACATCGGATTATTTTGCAAGATGGAAATATTCGTTATATAGCCACGAGTGCAGTGACTGTGTTTGGAGAAGATAACACCCCAGACCGCATTATTGGGATTTGTAGAGATGTAACCGAACGAAAGCAGATTGAGAAAAATTTAGAAGAAAGCGAATCGTATGCTCGCCTCTTGTTTGACGCCGCGCCTGACCCTGTTTTCGTCATGGAATCTGACGGGATGATGGTGGACGTCAATAAGTTTTTTGAAATACAACATCAAATTAACCGCGAAAGTTTGCGAGGAAAAAACATTTCGGCGTTGAGTCTTTTCCCACCAGAAGAACTTCGCAAAGCAAATGAATATCTTGCGGAAGTGGTGACAGGAAAAAGTATTCCACCAGTTGAGTTGAAATTTTATACACCCGATGATGAGTTACATACACTTGAGTTACATTCATATCCCATTGAAGTGCAAGGACGCACGCTTGTGCTCAGCACCAGCCGAGACATTACCACACACAAAAAGTTTGAAGAAGCACTCAAACTTGCCAATGCTGAAATGGAAAATGCTTTGAAGGTCAAAGATGAATTTCTTGCCAACATGAGCCATGAATTACGCACGCCATTAAATGCAATTTTAGGTATTTCAGAAAGCCTTGAAGAGCAAATGATTGGTAAATTAAATGAAAAACAACAAAAATATGTTGGCATTATCAAAGAAAGTGGAAAACATTTATTAGATTTAATCAATGATATTTTAGATATATCTAAAATCGAAGCCGGACGCATGGAATTAACCTTCCAACCAATCGGGGTGGAAAAGTTATGTCAAGCCAGCTTACGCATGATTAAAGAATTGGCTCAGAAAAAGAAAATTCAAGTTTCATTCAAAGTACATGGCGAAGTAGCCACCATCATGGGCGATGAGCGGCGTTTGAAACAGGTGTTAGTCAATTTGCTGAGTAATGCAGTTAAATTTACAGAAGAAAACAATAAGATTGGTTTAGAAGTAAGAGGATACCCACAAAGAAATGAAGTCACATTCTCAGTGTGGGATACCGGCATAGGCATTTCAGAAGAAGATTTGAAATATTTATTTAAGCCATTTGTGCAACTTGATGCTGGCTTAGCACGTGAATTTCAAGGTACAGGGTTAGGCTTGGCATTGGTGGCACAAATGGTGCGCTTACATGGTGGGTCTGTGAGTGTAAAAAGCAAAGTGGGCAAAGGCAGTATGTTTATCATCACTTTGCCATGGGAAGCGGAAGAACAAAATGCTCCAGCCAAAGTCACTGGTGAACTTGTACTCCCAAATCAAAAGTCAGATGAGAAGCGCAAAGGCACAATTCTGTTGGTTGAAGATACAGACATCATTGTTTCGTTGGTCAAAGATTATCTAACGTATAAAGGCTATGAAGTCATCGTGGCATACAATGGCAGAGAAGGAATTTACTTTGCCAAAGACAAACGACCCGATTTGATTCTGATGGACGTGATGATGCCCATTATGAACGGTATTGATGCCACAATAGAAATACGCAAGGATAAAAATTTGAGTCGCATTCCAATCATCGCACTCACCGCTTTAGCCATGCCCGGCGACCATGAACGTTGTTTACAAGCCGGCATGACCGATTACATGAGCAAGCCAGTTCAATTAAATGAACTGATAGAAATTATTGAGAAATACGTAACACAGGATTAAAACAATGACGACTCAAAGCAAAATCCTAATCGTTGATGATGACCCACTTGGCATTGCCACACTTGAATCCATGTTTCATAATCAAGGCTTTGAAATTTCAAAGGCACAAAATGGTATGAACGCTTTGAAAATGGCAGAACAAATAATGCCCGATTTAATTTTATTAGATGTGATGATGCCCGGCATGGATGGTTTTGAAGTCTGTCGCCGCCTCCGTGCTACGCCTAAACTTGCTGAGGTGCCCATCATCATTCTCACCGCCTTAGACGACCGCGCTTCGCGCCTGCAAGGCATTGAAGCTGGCGCCGATGATTTTTTAACCAAACCAATAGACCGTCAAGAATTACGTTTGCGCGTGAAAACAATTTTACGTTTAGACCGTTATCGCACATTATTAACTCAACGCGAAAATTTACGTCAGATGGCGGAGCGTGTGGTTTCAGCCCAAGAAGAAGAAAGAAAAAGATTATCTCGTGAATTGCATGATGATTTAGGTCAAGCGTTAATTGCTCACATTTTGAAATTAAAAAATTTACAAAACCAAACAAATTTAACTACTGAATTTGATAAATTAATTGAAGATGCAAATCACATTATCAATCGCATGCGGCAAATTGCACAAGATATGCGCCCCGCCTTGTTAGATACATTGGGATTAGTGTCTGCACTTGAAACGCATAGCAAAGAATTCGGGTCCAGAAGCAATTTGCCCGTCACCTTTGAAGCGGATAGTGATATTCCAAAATTATCCGATGTGCATTCCATCACGTTGTATCGTATTTTGCAAGAGACGCTCACCAATATCATCAAACACTCAAATGCCACGCAAGTGTGGGTAGATTTAAATGTTGATAATAAAAATATCATTTTGACCGTGCAAGATAATGGCATTGGATTTGTTTCGACATCTCAAAATGGCATGGGCATTTCAAACTTACGCGAACGCCTCGCCCTCGTCGGTGGAGCATTGACCATCACCTCAGCCTTATCAAAAGGGACAATTGTTTCTGCCAGTTTACCGTTAGAAGAATCAGCACAAATGGAGTTAGAAAGATGATTCGAGTTTTGTTAGCAGAAGACCATGTGATGGTGCGAGCAGGCTTACAGGCTTTGCTTGAACGCGACAAAGATATTAAAGTAATTGGTGAAGCCTCGAATGGTCAAGAAGCAGTTGATTTAACTTCTGAACTCAAGCCTGATGTTTTGGTTTTAGATATTATGATGCCGCGTTTGAATGGCATTCAAGCGGCGGAACAAATCCGCACTTTGAAATTATCAGTGAAAATTTTATTTGTCTCGATGTATTCAGATGCAGGTTTGGTACGCCAAGCATTACAA
>DQGV01000075.1:0-2162 GCA_003524705.1 Anaerolineae bacterium
AAAACAAAACGGATTACATTGAAGCCAATCCCATGTTATGGGATGAAGATGATGAAAATCCAATCAATATAAAACCTTAAGGGCGAGGCTTGTGCCACGAAGTGGTATAACCTCGCCCTTACAGTTTTATTTCTTCATCTTCAAATTAGAACCACAATACGGGCAAGCCGCAGATTGTGCGCCTCTCCATTTCACTTCATAAGGACTGACTGGCGCACCACATTGCGAACATGTCGCAGGCAATAAAGCCGCATTGTGAATTTGTTCCGTTGGCCTAAATGCTGGTTTTGTTACAACGGGTGTAGGCGTAGAATCAAAATCAGATACAGGTGGATTCTTCTTCTGTGTTTTTTCTTTCTCTTCATCAAACATAGAACCAAATACAAACCAACATCCGCCTGCTATCAAAAGCCAGGGCCACCATTCTCCTTGCATAAACATCATCGCAAAGATAAACCACCAAATCATACCGCCGGGGAAATGTCCATGCTTGTGCCTTTTATGCTTGTACATGTTGATATCCTTTGTATAAGAGTCATATACGCTGACTTGCCATAAAAAGTTGTACAAAGCCCTTCTGCAGTAGGTTGACGGGTCAACCTCGCTTCTCTACAATGCTTGAAAATTGTGAGGAAATATTTATGTCCATATTCAAACGCCTCTTTTTCTTAAGTTCAATATTGATACTCAGCGCGTGCATGTCTGCTACACCGACACAAATTGTCACCGAAACAGGAACACCAATTGAAACTGTCCAACCACAAAATGGTATTGGCAGTATGTCAGGTCAAATTACAGATAGCGAAACAAATGCGCCGATTCCTTATATGTTTGTGCAAGCAAAAAATAATCAGGGCGTGATTGTGTCTGTGTTATCAAATGAGAATGGCGACTATCAAATCACAAATTTACCAAACGATACATACATCGTCTCTGCACATGGGTTTGGATATAAAAAGTCAACAACAGAAATGATTGAAGTTGAATCAATGTCGAATAGCAGTATCAATTTTCAATTAAGTATTGAAGCGGATGTTGCATCGCAGGTCAGTGGGGCAGAGTGGTTGAGCGTCTTGCCAGATGATGATGAAACTCGTCAATTTATTTTAGATTGTCAGGGGTGTCATCAATTGGCGTGGGTGCGAAATGTGTATAAAGGTTGGCAAACATCAAGTCAGTGGGAGACTTCAATCAAAAAGATGCAAGGATATTATGGACCGAATACTGGCTTCCCGATTATCGGTCCAATGGATGCGCCTCATACTTCGGTTTGGCTTGCTCAATATTTAACAAACGATGTGACTCCGCCTCAGCCACTTCCGTTTCAACCCGAAGCACAAAATGTCCGTATCACTGAATATGATTTTCCCGGTGCAGGTCCGCATGATTTGGTGTTAGATGAAAATGGTCAAGTGATTGTGACAGGTATGTTTAGCAATGATATGTATTCATTGAATCCTGATACGGGAGAATTTACGCGTTATGCATTAACCAGCAATGCCAACCCACGTGCAGTAGAAATTGATTCACAAGGCTTATGGTGGATTGTATTTGGTAATCCACATCAGGTAGCGAGTTTTAATCCGCAAACTGAAGAATTGAAAACATATCCAGTGGGCATGTATGCTCATAGCATTGCATTGGATTCGCAAGGCAATGCGTGGGCAAATGGACATTTCAAAGCGAACCCCGGCAAAGTGGTGATGATAAATCCTCAAGATGGTTCACGCAAAACATTTGATATACCTGATAACAACACATCAAATTTAACAGGTTTACCTATCTCTTACGATTTACGCATTGATGCCAATGACATTGTCTGGGGTTCAGACTTAAACTGGAATCGCATTTACAAATTACACCCACAAACTGGCGAAGTGATACATTATGAATTACCAAACTCTGTGAGCGGTCCACGTCGTTTTGATTTTGATAACGATGGCAATTTATGGATTCCTGAATTTTCAGGTGGACGATTAGCAATGTTCAATCCTGTTACTGAAACATTTACTGAATGGGAAACACCGACAAAAAATGCTGAGCCGTATGTCGTCAAAGTAGATAAAGCCCGAAACATTGTTTGGATTGGTTATGCGGCGGCAAACCGAGTCGCCAGTTTTGACATTGCCACACAAACCTTTACAGAATATCCATTACCGACA
>DQGV01000075.1:2349-2701 GCA_003524705.1 Anaerolineae bacterium
TTTACAGAATATCCATTACCGACACCATTCGCACTCATTCGTCACATGGCAGTTGATGAATCCACTGGCGATGTATGGTTTAGTTATCATCATGTCCCCACGTATCAGGATATGGTGGTCAGTTTACAAACCATAAATTGAATCAGTACAGGTGGTTTAAAATTGTTTGTCCCTTTTTGGGTTTTACTCCGACTTAACAAGTAGAACCCGCAGACAGGGAACTTGCATGCAAATGACCCAAACTACAGACGAATTTACATTGGTGCACGCCGCGCAGGCAGATGTACAAGCGTTCGGTGCTTTATACGACCGTTATGTTCAGCGCGTATATCGCTTTTGTTATTATCGTACA
>DQGV01000075.1:2926-3136 GCA_003524705.1 Anaerolineae bacterium
CTTTTGTTATTATCGTACAAACAATAAAGCAGATGCCGAAGACTTAACGGCTCAAATCTTTTTAGCCGTATTAGAAGCCCTACCGCGTTATCGTCAACAAGGTCACTTTGCTGGATGGTTGTTTTCCATTGCTCGCAACAAAATCAATGACCATCATCGCCGTGTATCTCATATTCCATTAGATGAGTCTACACTTCCGCCTTTACACGC
>DQGV01000075.1:3448-3880 GCA_003524705.1 Anaerolineae bacterium
ATGAAATTGATACAATCTCTAACAGAAGATGAACGCGAACTTATTCACTTCCGATATGTTGCTGAATTATCATTTGCCGAAATTGCACAAGCACTGAAAAAGAATGAAGATGCTGTAAAGAAAATGTTATATCGCCTAATTGCACGCCTGAAAGATAAATTGGAGGCAGACTATGAATGAACATCCGTCTCCCGAATTTGAAAAAGAGATTCGCGAATCTTTTGATGCGCCTAAAGCCGATCCTACATTCGTCCTTAATCTGCGGGCTACATTGCTCGAAAGGACAAAAATGAAAAACAAAAATCGTAAGTTTATTCGTTTCGCATGGGCAGGATTAATTGTCGTTTGTTTAATTGTTGCGGTAGTTGCATCACCACGCGTTGTCACTGCCTTAAAACAATGGTTAGGTTATGTACCGGGCATTGGTTATGT
>DQGV01000397.1:0-633 GCA_003524705.1 Anaerolineae bacterium
GTTCGGAATTTTTGTTTTCGTCAATTAGGGCAATCATTGCGTATAAACCATTTTTTAAGCCATAAATGTGTCGGTTAGCTGTCCCGATTGATGTTGAACCAAAAATATAGCCACTTGTTACAGCTACCTTCTTATTAAAATTTTCTTCGCTGTCCATTACTACAAAAAATAGTCTTTTACCAGCTTCTGTCATAGGAATACTAATATCGAAGTGAAAGTAATTTTGTGAAAAATAAGATTGTGTAATCAACTTTTGATTGAATTGGTGTTCACTTATTTCTTTGCTTAAATCCGTATCAAACCCCAAGTGTGTCAAAGAAGCCGAAACCATTTCAAAATTTGTCTGTACGGCAAACTGATTTAATTTGGTGTCCAAAATGCTTTCCTTATCCTGATTAATATTGAAGTAACTTAAACCTTGTTCAAAGTCAATATTGCCTAAGTTGATTTGCTTTGTTTTCTTATGTGAATGAGAAAAAAATGAAATGGTTTTGTTTTCTATATTGTACACAATAGACCAAACCGTTTTAAAATCCCCTTTCGGAATACTTACACTTTTCAGAATTTGAAAAGCAGTTTTTTCAGAAAAGTCATTTGGTTTTTTCAGTTTCCTGATTTGATTTTCAATTTGGT
>DQGV01000397.1:884-1134 GCA_003524705.1 Anaerolineae bacterium
CTGATGTGTTTCTCTTTGGAATACCTTGTAGATTGTCAATATATTTTTCAGAAAACACGACCGAATTATTGGTTATGGCCTGACAAGTATTGGCTTCTTTTTCATAAATTTTTGGCTTACCGTCCAAATATTCTATAATTACAGATTTGCCGTTAGTGTCTGCTAGTATGTAATGAATTTTTCCTTTAATCGGATAAATTTTAAGGTTTTCAATATGGGTAACAACTTCGTCAACAATTTGAAAATTGTC
>DQGV01000397.1:1346-3298 GCA_003524705.1 Anaerolineae bacterium
AACTGATATTGTATCCATTCCAATTCGTTCAGGTATGTTTTATCTTCCGAAATATTAAAACGGGTGTCGTCCAACCAAAGCATTTCTACAACAAGCCCTTTCTCGTTCATTCCACCATAAGGCATTTCTTTCCCGTTTTGGTTGAATGTTACGCTTCCGTATTTACTTGTCCAACTAGCAGGTGTTCCGTTATGTGTACAATAAGCAACTTTTGTAGTGTTCTTTATATTTTTGATGATATAGCCTTTGTCAAAAGTCCAGTCGAAGTTCTTCCCCAACAAGATTGTCTTTTCATTCTTCAACACGAATGATGAACAAGGGTATGCCGATTGTACCAATGTTATAAAAAATAGCAGGGTGCAAAAATATTTTTTCATTGTCTCTCTCGTTTTGAGTTATCGTTTATGCTTGCCGCTAACGTTTTGCGGCTTTGCGTTCGGGCGGCTTTTTAGCACTACACTTAATACGAAGAACCGAACTCAAATTATACGCAAAATGCGTCAAACAAAGCAAGAAACCCCGTCTGACGCAAAACCCTGGTTAGCACCAGTGCCTTTTGAAAATTAGCAATCAATCACCATTTTATTATATTTTTCTTTCCAGTTTTTTCCATTTCTCTTTAATAGTATTTTTTCGGATTTTTCATTCTTCCTCCTGAATTGGTTATCATTCATATGACTTGATCCTGAATAAACGAAACCAAAATGTGCTTGTGCCTTTTTCTCACATTCGGTTGGTCCAAAATAAGGGCTCATGGTATACAATAAAATTGGTTGAATCACGAAAGTCTCATCGTAAGATGCGTATCTGGCTTCTTCTCCAGAACTTCTTATTCTTGCAATAAAGAAGTCATTTTTATTTGGAGTTACTTTTTGAAAACCACCACGATTTTCTTCATCCCATTCTTTTAATTTACTTGTATTTACATGGGCAATTTTCGTCTCGTCTTTAGTGAGATTTACTTTCGGCATAAAAAATTCAATCTCTACATATGCTGAAGCGTTTGGATAAGCCCAAAATGTAATTATGGTTTTATAACCTGGTTTTGATACGGTTACGGTATACGAAGCACAAGAGTCTAGTTTAAAATATAGATTTTGAGTACTACCCGTTTTGATAATTAGGGTATCGTGGGAATTGGCAATCATTAGGTTACAATCCGTTAAATCAGTCATCCCGACAGCGTCAAATATTTTTACGGTCAGGCAGCTACTATCTTGTGAATGCTTTATGGTCTGACCGTTAGTTTGATGTCCGAAGAGGAGCAACAGTATCGAAGTGATATAAATTGTTAATTGTGTCATTGTCGTTTGTTTTACCATTGGTGCAAACATAAAATTACCCTAACGATTGGCAAATAGTCGCAGGCAGGGAGTTTACCCACGAAAATTGCCATGAACAACTTACCTTCAAATTTGCCACTTTCCTGTCTGACGAAGCACGAACCCCCTGCTTGAGCTTATTTGCTATAGCAAGTGGTTAATTCTAAGTATCACCTTATCAATGTCAAAAATCCAGTTTCTGTTTTCATTTCGTCAAAAATATCAATATAAGTAACAATCCAATAATAAACCCCGTCTGTACATTGTTGATTGTTGTGTATGCCATCCCAACCATTTAAAATATCTTCTGTTTCAAAAACGGTTTGACCCCAACGGTTTAATATAGTCATTTTACCTTGCTTCATTCCTTTGAACTTTATAGGCTTAAAAATGTCATTCACATCGTCATTATTGGGTGTAAACACGTTGGGCATTACGAATTCAGGTAATTCAATGCAGGATGTATCTACGGCTAAACAGAAATTATCCACTTTTACCCAACAGCTTGCACTTTGTGCCCTTACGGTGATAAACTGTCCATTGTTTGGTGCTGTAAACGTAAAAACTCTTGGCTTCCATTCGCCTATTGTCGGTGCAGGGCTAGTATAAATTAAAGTTCCAAAGTTATTA
>DQGV01000397.1:3525-4106 GCA_003524705.1 Anaerolineae bacterium
TAAATTAAAGTTCCAAAGTTATTATTTGCTATTGACAAGCCTATTTCTACAGGTGCAGGTGTAGAACAATTATTACTTCGTGTTCTATCGTAAAATGACATTTCATAGGTTGCTCCAGCTATCAATGGTACTGAAATTTCCATTGAAAACTGGTCTATTCCACCACCACGGATTCCTACATACCAATTTCCACTTTGTGGTCCACCATCCCAGGAGCCTGTGGTTATTAAATCTATTTCAGTTAATGAAGAACTCCCAAAACTAAAGCAAAAAGGTACGAGTGAATTAAATTGGGTATTTGTTAGGTCTAATTGGTCAATGCCAGAAGGGGCATTATTTATTTCAAAATCACCATTTAGAATATATTGGCTGTACCCTGAATGAATGAACAAAACAAAACAAATTATGCCACCTGATGTTTTTAAGTCAAGATAATTCCGTTTTATTCTTTTAAATATACTCATCAGTCATTATTCCTTTTCAGAATTCCAAATGTTTGTCTTTTGTGAAGTGTTCGTCAATACCATTAGCTATAACGTTTTGGCGCTTGGCGTTCAGGCGGGTTTCGGAGTCCCGCACGT
>DQGV01000366.1 GCA_003524705.1 Anaerolineae bacterium
GGTTATGTTGTTCGTGGAAGAGGTGTGAGCGAATCTCTTGAATCTGCATCACATGGCGCAGGTCGGTTGATGAGCAGAAGAGTCGCAATAAATTCAATTAGCAGAAATTCTAGAGACGAATATCTCAAAGAACGTGGCGTAACTTTGCTTGGCGGTGGGATTGATGAATCCCCGCAGGCTTACAAGCCGATTGATGAAGTCATTTCTGCTCAGCATGATTTGGTGGATGTGATTGGTAAGTTCACCCCGAAGATTGTCCGCATGGCAGATGAGCCTGGAGATATTTAGATAAAAAACTTATAAACATCTGTGAAACAGGTGTTTATAAGTTAAAACTTTTTTGCTTCAAAATTCATGGTTTCTTTGTTTCCATCGGATATTACCAAGCCATAATGTTAGAATTAAGAAGAAAGAGCCACAAATTAACTGTTCAACAAAATTTCCACCCCAAGCAACCATAACTCCCAAAAAAAATCAAAATAAGACTTGTAACCACCCAAATCTTTTACTTAAGTCAACCCCAAATATAAAGTTATAAGTCGATATCAAAATCAGTATTATTGCTAAAGAGTCGGTTATGCTAATCATATTTATTGAACCCAAGATATAATAATACCATCATGCTGATAAAAGATTCTCAATTCCAAGAACTCCTGCTCTCCTTTTCGCAAGAAACAGGAATTAAAGAACGCAAGCAAATCGAAGAGCAGATATGGAAAAAATACGGTACAGAAAATACCGTGCTGGTTTTGGATATGTCTGGTTTTTCATTGTTAACCCGAAAATACGGAATTGTTCATTATCTTTCGATGATTCGCAGAATGCAATTGACTGTTGAGCCAATCATCTCTGGGCATGGTGGGATGTTAATCAAATTTGAAGCGGATAACTGTTTTGCTATTTTGCCAAATCCGCTTAATGCAACGCGAGCCGCAATTAGCATTCAACATGCCTTTGCTTCCTCGAATATATTGACTGCTGACGATTTAGATATTCATGTTTCCATTGGCATTGATTACGGAAAAATCTTAATTGTCAATAATGAAGATATGTTTGGAGATGCGGTCAACAGAGCCTGTAAAATGGGAGAAGATATTGGGGATGCTGATGAAATTCTCATCACGAAAGAGGCGATGAACTTAATCCCCAAAGATGCAGAAATTGAAGGCAAATCTATTCAGGTCAATATTGGTGGGATGAATACCGATGCTTTTCAAATCACATACAAAAAAGAAGAAGATAGTGAAGAAAAATAAAAAGGAGGATATAGAAATCTATATCCTCCTTTTTGAAAGCAATTTTGTTATTTCGGTTTTGCTAAGACCATCGTCCAATAACGGAAATATCCTTTATCAATAAACACATATCCAATTCCAATTTCAGTAAAATTCTTATTCAACATATTTGTACGATGACCACTACTTGCCATCCAACCTTTGACAACATCTGCAGGAGTAAAGTAGCCAGCGGCAACATTTTCAGCAGCAGAGGCATAGGTGTATCCAAAACGGAAAATGCGTTGAAATGGAGTAGAACCATCTGAACCAGTATGCGAAAAGAATTGCTTACAAGCCATATCAATTGAATGAGTTTGTGCGGCTTGCGTTAATTGAGATTGCGCTGTTACTGCAACCGCGCCAACTTTTTCTCGTTCTATATTTGTTAAACGAATCACTTCTGCCGCAAAAGCAACTGCATCAGCATCACTGGCATTTGCACATAATGCTGGTACTTCAGCACTTGCGCCAGCCGAACCAGCCAGTGGAATCGCCGCTTCGCTCGATTCTGCAACGGGTGGAATCAATACCCCACCTTCAACTTCTACAGGTTCAGCCGATGCGCCACTTCCGCAAGCCTGCACAAATAAAATAATCAAAGTTAGAAATAAGAAAAACTGTTTTTTCATTTTTATATTCTCCTAAAATATTGGTCGTGTTTACTTCGTTAAAGGGGTTGTGCTTTCAATTTATCTTTTGGAAATCTCACAACCGAATCACAAATCCACAAAACTCACATTTGATACTATCTTGCCCACGCAAAATAACTTGATTGATGTTTCCGCCACAACTTGAGCATTGACTTGGTGCCGATTTCAACTTCGCCGCCGTTTGCGCATCAATTTCTACGGCTCGATCTGCTTCAAAATCTTTGGCTTTGGCTCGGTTGATGAGTCCCTGCCATTCTTCACAAGGTTGCCAAATATGAAAATGTGCACTCGGCATAGGCGCACCCGATTCAAAAATAATTTTGATATGGTCTTCATTTTTTAACAAACCCTGTTTGCTAGTTTCTATTTTTTTACTAACATTACGGGCACATCCACCAACAACTTTTGGCGTTTTTCTTTTTTCGTAGTAATAAATAAAACTTTTTGTGTGGCAACTTCTTCTTTTTGTTCAAAAAGAATGCGCTGGTCTGTGAGATATAAAACGCCCTCAGGGTCGCCTTTCTTTTCCTCACCCATTTTTGCCCAAACTGCTTTCACAGCCATCACGCCCGATTCTGTTGCCAATAATGGAAAAGATGCTTGTGATAATTGCGTTAACATCCAATCAATTTTACGAATTTCATTGCTAAATTGACTCACTTCGCTTCGTAAGGAATCAAACATGCCATAGATTTGATTTCGTGAAGCATTCGCTTGCGCTTCTAACGCTGCAACCTGCGGTTTGACTTGATTCAACAATCCTTGGGCTTGTACTTGATTCTTCGACAGGAATGCCAACTGCGTCATGCGCGGGCGTAGAGGTGTAATTCCAGTTTGCAGTTGATTGACTTGTTGCTCTATTTGCTTATTGATATTTGGCAAAAGTCCATTCCACTTTTTAACAAGATTTAATGCACGTTCTTCAAATCCTTTACCAAAAACATAACCTCGCGAACGTAATCCTTTAACTTTTTCTGCAAAGCCGTTAATGGTTGTTTGCGTATCTTCTACACTATCACGCACAGTGGTTAGGCGTGTACCTTCTTCAAGAGCAGCAAATTTTGTTTGTAAAGAACTAATTTCAGAAGTAAGTTTTTTGGCAAGGTCAACATTGTTCATCCAACTTCTCTTTTCTTATAAAAATAATTCGATAACATATCCCAAACCTGTCATCACAAATGGAAAGGCAGTCGCCACCATTACCCGATAAATAGACCAATTTTCAAAGGGCCAGGTCGGTGCCCTTTCAGTCAAATCAAAAAGTGTTCTCAGTGTCTGAATTTTTGCTGAAGAATTTGAAAGCGTATCTGGTGTTGCAGAACCAGACATCAGGAAATCATATTCATCTTGAAGTTTGTCAGATATATCGCGTAATGCTTTTTGGCGCGCCAACCTCATACTCACATGTGCTTGCCAAAAAGGAAGGATAAAAGCAAGCGGCATTAAGATAACATAACCGAGGATATAAATCGTATCTTCAGGAAAAACAGGAGTACCATAAAAATTTCGCATGGCAATAAAAAAGCCAAGCATTGCCCCAAACCCCGCAAAGCTTAATCCATATTGTGTAATTGCATCGAACACTGCACTATATTTTGATTGCGCAATCATCACAGGAAATTGAACGTGCAAATAAATACGATTTAAATTAAAAGCAACAATTAAATGTCGTATAAAAATAATGGCAATCATGTAAAACAAAAGAAAACGCGAACACTGCAAGAGAATTGCCATCAACCAATTGACGGAATACCAGCGTTCGCCTAACACTTCAAATATGAAAATCACGCCTAAATATACAATGATGCCACCACTTATTGCACCTATCACCCACCAATTTCTTAACTCGTGCAACATCCGCGAAACACGCATCAACTTTCCAAGCACAGAAGTAGGCGCAAGCGGAAAAACATATTTATACAAATCCGCAATTGCCCCAGACTGCCAAACATAGAAAAATATAATCGTGGGATGAATAATCCAAAAACCAACTTGATTTACCCTATCCATACTACTGCTTCGTTCCAAGCCAGTTTTTGAAAGCCACACATCAAAATAGATTGGAAGAACAATTACATAAATAAGAAAAAAAGACAAACTTAATAATGCCGCTTGCCACGGTTGTATTCTCAATCTGGCAAGCAATTTGCCAAATGGATCTTTTCCAATCACGTCTCTCGCGGTAATTGTTGTGTCCATTTTTTTCTCAAAAATAGCAACTACATTTTACTCAATAAATCAATAGCATTTTGAATTCTTCGCAAACATGTTTCTCGCCCAATAATTTCCATTGATTCAAACAACGGCGGGCTGACTTTTTGCCCCGTCACTGCGACACGCAAAATGCCGAAGATTTGATTCGGACTCAAACCTGATTCTTCAACGTAACTCCGCATCGATGACTCAGTGGAGGCATGGTCTATGCTGGGGAGGCTTGAGAGAATCTCCAAACATTTTTTAGCAACCTCGGCCGATTGCTTGGCATCGAGTCCTTTTGCAATTAAATCTTCTGGGTTTGGAGAAACTTCGTCTTTGAAGAAGAATGCCCCAAAGGCTATACAATCATCTAGTGTGGTTAATCTTTCACGGATGAGTGGAATAATTTTTAGCAAAGTATCATCATCAACAGTCAAGCCTTCACGTGTGAAATAAGGCTTGAGGCGAGCAGCCAAGTCTCCCGTAGTAAAGAGGCGGATGTGTGTGGCGTTGAAATGGTCTAACTTTTGAAAATTTATCGCGGCAGGAGAAGCTGTCAAAGAATCAATTGAAAACCTTTCTATCATTTGATTCATGTTTAGCACATCATCTTCTGCAACGCCCCAACCCATTAACGCACTCCAATTTAATACACCTTCGGGAGTAAAGCCGAGTTCTTGCATATCTTTGATAAAAATTGAATAACCATCTTTCATGGCTTGAGCTGATTCGCGTTTGCTCATTTTGCCTTTGCCACTTGGTTTGAGGAAAACAGAAAGATGAATCCATGTAGGTTCATCCCAACCAAAAGCGCGGACAATGTTTACATGCAACGGAAATGTGCCCAGCCATTCACTGCCTCGTAGAACATGTGTGATTTGCATTTCATGGTCATCTACAATCGCGGCGAGATGATAGGTTGGCAAGCCATCTGTTTTTAATAAAACATAATCATTAAGTTGTTTGTTTTCTGTTTTTATTTCACCACGCAAATGGTCATGTGCAATGGTGATTCCATCATGTGGCATTTTGAATCGCACTGTATGTGCCTCACCATTTGCAATTCGTTTTGCGGCTTCATCAGGTGATATGTTTCTACATGTTCCATCATAGCGCGGATTTTCTTTGCGCTTCATTTGTTCTTGACGTTTTTTTTCTAACGTATCAGGCGTGCAAAAACATGGATAAGCATTTCCATTGTTTATTAAAATTTTTGCATGATGTTGATAAATTTCTCTTCGTTCTGTTTGGCGATAGGGACCAAACTTTCCGCCAATGTCTGGACCTTCGTCATATTCCAAGCCCAACCAGCGAAGCCCATCCATAATTTCTTGCTCAGCACCTGCGACTGTTCTTTTAATATCCGTATCTTCAATCCGCAGAATAAATTGCCCGCCTGTTTGTTTGGCAAGTAGATAATCATATAAAGCAGTGCGAGCAGTGCCGAGATGCATGTGACCTGTTGGCGATGGGGCGATGCGTGTACGTGCTGGTTTGATTGACAAGGGTTTCTCCATTTTTTAACCACAAAGTGTCACAAAGGAAAAGATTTTAAACCTTTGTGTACCTTCGTGCCTCTTTGTGGTGAAGGTTTTATAAAAATTAAAAATCCAATTCTTTCTGACGCATAACGACTGATTCGACCAAGCCGATGCCAAGCATGAGTGCGGTGAGGCCACTTCCACCGTAACTGATAAATGGCAGTGGCAAACCTGATACTGGTAATAAATTTAGATTCATACCAATATTTACTAAGCCTTGAAAAAATATCAGTGTGGCTATGCCAATTGCAATCATAGCGCCTGAAACGTCGCGTGCTTTTTGTCCGGCACGAATACATCGCCAAACAATAAAAGCAATTGTGACGATGATTAATCCACCACCAACTGTGCCAAATTCTTCTGAACTTGCGGCGAAAATAAAGTCAGTATGGCGTACTTTCAAAAAGCGCAATTGAGTTTGTGTGCCTTGGTTATATCCCTCACCCAACACGCCGCCTGCGCCTATTGCAATTAATGCTTGTTGCACATTGTAGCGATTTCCATACGTATCATTTGGGTCTGGCACAACAAATGTGACAATTCGTTGTTGTTGATATTCTTGTAAAAATGGGATTCTAACCCCAAGCACAGAAAGGATAACAACTGTGCCAAACAAAACCGCCCCAACTGTGCCAGCAATTAAGACAAAACGCATCTCAATGCCATTGATGAACAACATGACTGCCAAGATGACAGACAAGACCATCACGTTACTTAAGTTTGGTTGCAAGAGGATTAATAGAATAATTCCTGATGCCCATAACACCGCGCCAATCACCCATTTTAGGTCTCGCGGCTGATATTGCACAGCCTCAAAATAACGCGCCAAAATGATAATTGCTATAATTTTTGCAAACTCTGTAGGTTGTAAGAACAATACACCCACTTGAAACCAACGCTGAGCACCAAATGCACTTTGACCAAATCCTGTTAGCGTCAATAAAAAACCGACAATGACAATATAAATAGGAATATATAAAGACAACCAATATCGGTAATCAATGGAGGCGACTAAAAAAATTAGAACGACGCCTAGTAAAGCAAAATATACTTGCCTGATAATTACTGGCTGCAACACTTCATTCCCAGCAACAGCAGAACGAATCATGACAGTGCCAAATGCCGAAGCAAGTACCACTGCACCTAATAAAAGAAAATCAAAGTTTCGCCAAGAAAGTCCACGAGTCATAATAAAAACACGGATGCAACTAGAACTTCATCAAGTTGACCCGTGCCTCCAATTTTGAAAAAAGAATCAACCTGCGCGATTACGAGTCACACTCCGCAATGGAATATCAGCAACCAATCTTTGTTCACGTCCATCACGCTCCAAACCAATTTGCACAGCATCAGGGTCAATTTCAATATATTTTGAAATCGCTTTCAATAAATCATCTTTCAATGCTTCTAATTGCGCGGGCGTTAAATCGGTACGGTCATGTACCAATACAAGTTGTAATCTTTCTTTTGCACTCGCCGCGCTTTTTTTACGGGTAAAGAAATTCATTTTATTTCCTCCCCGTTAACTTTTGAATGGCAGACCACAAACCACTTTGTGAATCTAAATCCATAAATGGGACATCTTGTCCTTGCAAGCGTCTGGCAATATTTCGAAAGGCTTGCCCTGCGCGACTTTTCGCGTCAGTGACTACGGGTGCGCCTTTGTTTGAACCGATAATTACGTTTTCATCTTCCGGCACGATTCCGATTAATTGAATGCCGAGCAAATCTAAAACATCCTCGGCAGAGAGCATATCATTATTTTTTACGAGTGTTGGATTCAAACGATTCAAAATTAAGGATGGGTTTCCTTTTTCTTCTGCTTCTAAAATGCCAACCACTCTATCCGCATCTCGCACGGCGCTGACTTCTGGATTTGTTACCACCAAGACTCTATCTGCGGCGGCAATGGAGTTACGAAAGCCACGCTCAATGCCGGCGGGAGAATCAATGATGACGAAATCAGAATCAGGTTTGAGGTCATTGCAGATGCGCACCATATCCGATGGCGAGACAGCGTTTTTATCACGAGTCTGTGCCGCAGGAATCAAATACATCTCAGGATATTTTTTATCGCGAATCATGGCTTGCTTTAATTTGCAACGACCTTCGATGACATCCACAATATCATAGACAATGCGATTTTCAAGCCCCATGACCACATCAAGATTTCGCAAACCAATGTCACCATCTATACAAACAACTCGTTTGCCATCCATTGCAAGTGCAGTGGCAAGGTTTGCAACGGCTGTAGTTTTTCCTACGCCGCCTTTTCCTGATGTGACTGTGATTACTTGTGCTGTCATATTATGTCCTGTTAGTTGATTTGTCAGCCTGAGTGAAACGAAGGGTTTCTAAGTCAGAATGACACAATAGTTTTTAATTTACGTTCCACAACTCTGCTTGCAACTTACCGGCTTCATTAATACTTGCAATTTCAGGTCTGGGATCTTTTTGTGGTTTGAGCATAGCAGAAACTTCATCGGCGATACGTAATTGATTGGCTGATAAATCTAACGCGCAAATAAAGGCGTTACGATTTCCTTTTGCGCCAGCATGTATCACACCACGTACTCTGCCCCACACTACAACATTTCCTTCAGCAATCACTTCGGCACCTGGGTTTACATCACCAATAATCACAATATTACCCGGATATTCAATGCGTGTGCCAGAGCGAATCGTTTTTGAAATAAATAAAGCAGTTTCATCACTGATTGTATCAGCGAAACTTCTTTGTTCTTCGGGGCGTGGTTTAGAGATACGTGTAGCAAGCCCTAATAACTGTGATGTTTGTTCTGTCATCGGTGATTCACTAATGACTGCCCATAACGCTACATTTCTTTCAGAAAGTTGGTCTCGCAATTCGACCAAGTCATTAACTTTTAATACCTGATTGCCCACATCCATAGCGAGGCGTGCACCTTGAAAAAAGGCGGGCTTTTCATCAATTTGTAGAATCAAAGCAGTGCGTTGGTCTTCCCAAGCGGCATCAGAAAATGTCGCTAGTAATCCATCCCGTATGCCTTTGATTTGGACAATTGAAGTCACTTGTTCCATAGTAATCATTCTTGGTCAAATTATACCTGATGGAACGGTTTAGCCACAGTGAACATAGAGCAAAATAAAGAAAGAAGAAAGAGAAAAATGTGTTTCTAAATATTTCTATGGCTTAATAATATTTTACGGATTTACTCCCGTTGCTGAATCCGTCGCTTTGATTTCAAAATATGCCTTAATCATACGCGCCACCATCGGACCTGCTACACTTGCACCTTCGCCACCATTATAGGCAAATGCAACCACTGCAATTTCAGGGTCATCATATGGAGCATAAGCCAAAGTCCATGAGTGTGTGGGCCAAGCCCCAAATGCACAGCGGTCTGCGGCACGGGCTACATCGTCACAATATTCGGCTGTGCCTGTTTTGCCTGCTACGGCTATTGGAAAATCTACAAACAAATCATGCAATGTACCAAAAGTCGAATCAGTCACGGCTTGGCGCGTCCCTTGTCGAACTGCTTGTATTGCTTCTGGTTGGATAATCTTCAAATCATCTGTCAATGTACAGTATGGACCTTCACATGAATAGCCTTGAATTAATGGTGTGACAGTCACATCCCATTTGGTGTTTAGAGTGAATGGAGAAATTTGATAACTACCGGGTGTTTCAAATTGTGTTGCTGTAAAATCTGTAGGATTAAACCAATACGGAATAACATTACCATCACCATCAGTTACTTGACGAACAATGGTTGGTTGCATCAGGACACCATTATTAGCAATGACGGAGCCAGACATTAAAACTTGTAGTGGTGTAGCAAGAACATATCCCTGCCCCACGCTAGCAATATATGTGTCACCTGTTGACCAGTTTTCCCCTGTGTTGATGCGTTTCCAATCAGGGTCTGGAATCAAGCCATCTTGTTCACCTAATAATTGAATGCCGGATGGTTCATCATATCCTAATGCGCGTGCATATTGACGAAGTCGCTCCACCCCTAAACCTTGTGGAATTTCATCTTCATATCCGCCACCAAGTTTATAAAAACAAACGTTACTAGAATATGCAATACATTGTAAAAATCGCAGACTACCAAAACCGGCTGGATTTTCTGAAAAGATGTAATCAACGAATGGACGTGTGTTTGCATCAGTACAAATATCATTCGGGTTGAAGCGTTCACACAATAATAACTGTCCAGGTGTTTGTATAATTGTATTTAAATCAATCACACCTTCATTAAATGCGCCCGTTGCTGTTGATAACTTGAATGTAGAACCGGGCGGGTACTCTGCTGAGATGGCATTATTTAATAAAGGTTTACGAGGGTCTTGACTCAATTGTTCATAATAATAAGCAGGAATGATGCGAGACAAACGATTGTTTTCATAATCCGGATAAGAAACCATAGCAAGAATTTCGCCTGTTTTCGGATTCATAGCAATAATCACACCGCTTGAAATTCGGGTTGTTCCAAAATATGTATTCCAAAAACGAATCTCTTCTAACAATGTTGCTTGGGCGGCGGTTTGTAAACGTGTATCAATTGTCAAATACACATTATTACCCGGCGATGGCGCAATTGGTGGTTCTAAATTGCGTAACTCCTGCCCTGCCACATCTACTTGCACAACACGCAAACCATTTCTGCCAGCCAAAATATCTTGTAGCGATGCTTCCACACCGGAATAACCGATTTTGTCACGATTTGGAATAAAACCTTGCGCTCGTAATTCTTCTTCTTGAGATGCAGGGATAGGACCCAAAAAGCCAACGACATGAGAAGTTAATGCACCTGTTGGATAATCACGTATCGCTTCAATCTCGACTTCGACACCTGGCCAGTCCATTGATTTTTCTTCTACCATTCGAGCAATTTCTTCAGACACATTACAAGCAACCTTAACCGGGCTATATGGTGCTAACGTATTTTGTAATGCCACCATTTGAGCAATACTTGGTCCTGGTATACAGGCACTAAACAATTTTGCTTCTTCAAGTGAAGTTTCTGTGAGGAACCCACCGGGAACTTCAATCAATATTTCATCGGTGATAGAGTTTTCCGAAATAAAATTACCAACAGATACTTCAATAATTTCAGATATCTCACGATAAATTTGTTGAATTTCAGAATTATCGGCTGGTAAGTTGGCGGGCGTAATAATCACATTATAAGAAGCGACATTGCGTGCCAAAATATAGCCGTGTCGGTCATAAATAATTCCGCGTGGAGCAGGCACACTCACTTCATTGGTGTAATTATCCACTGCACGGGCGGCAAAATCTGCATTTTGAAAGATTTGTAGATTAATTAATCGTAACAGCAAAGCTGTAAACGCCAATAAAATCACAATGTAAATTGTATTGATTCGCCACGTTTCAAAACGAACTGGGCGGTTTGAATTCACACTCATTCCATCACCTCAGCAGGATAAACCCAATAGGAAAGGTCTCTCATTAACGTATAAACAGGAATAGAAAATAATATATTCAATAATAAAGTAGGCAAGGTAATTAATGTAGCCACGTCTGAAAAAGAGAATGATGTGCCTAAAAGCGTTAAAACACCAAATGATAGTATGTGCATAACCAGTGTGCCTGTAAACACAACACTAAACATAGCCAGCAATGGGGCTTGCCAAACTCTTCTTTGTAAAATACGGGCGATGTAAACAATACTTATATAACCAACGACAAAGACAATCCACGGTAGGCTCGAAATGAAAGCGACAAATAAACATGCCACTGCCGCCCAATGCCAAGCGGAATCAACACGTTCTTGTAAAGCCCATGCCGCAATGATTAACATGGGTAAGTCGGCATAGCCTTGAAGTAAATGTATTTCGCTGACGAGTGATGATTGCACAATCACTGCCAGCCCAAGCAAAGGGAATGCTATGATGTTTCGCATGTGTTTAATACTTTACCACAAGGAATTAAAGGATTATGAATATTTATTAAGGGGAAACAGGCACAAGCGGACTAATATCTACCGGGCGGAAGTTGGTGATGACGAGAACAATCTCAAGACGAGTAAAGTCTACGGCAGGTTGAACCGTCGCTTGCTGAAACAACTCGAATTCCAGAGTCCGAAGCGTGACGACTTGCCCAATGACTAAATCGGCTGGGTATCCACCACCTAAACCGGATGTCAAAATTAAATCGCCGGGTTCAACTGTTACATCTTGTGAAATTAAATCCAGAGAAATATCTCCAGTGACAGAGCCATATAAAACAGCATTGGTATCTGCATTTTGTAAATAGACATTGACACCTGAAGCCGGGTCGGTGATTAATTGCACGCGCGCCGCATCAGCAATAACTGCATCTACTCTGCCAACTAAGCCTTGATTTGTTACAACAGGCATACCGCGTTGAATATCATCATTTGAACCGCGATTGATAATGATGTAATGTAAAAATGGACTTGGGTCACGACCGATAACCGAAGCGGCTTTATATGTACTTTCTGGGTTGGAACGTGAAAAATCTACCAATGCAGCCAGAATTTCAGTTTCGTTGACGCGTTGTTGTAATTCAATTAATTGTGCTTGCAGTTGTGATACTTGTGCTTCAAGGTTGGCATTTTCTTGACGAAGCGCCACAATATCACCGGGGGCTGTTACTAAATCTTGAAAGCCTTGATAGCGTGTGAATATCCATGTTTGGATACTGATAAATATAGAACTAAAACGATTCGACGCAGTGCCGAAAAAACCACCTAATGCTAAGGCAAGGATACCCCCAACGACTAAAAATATGATTGTTGTCTGTAAAGAACGGGAATTCATTTTATAGATAATGTTCTCGTCGCCGAGGACGGCAACGAAAGCAAATATTAACCGACATGCCTTGTACTGCCACGCTCTAAACCAACTAAGAAACGTGAAAGATTATCAAAATCTTCAAACACAATTGCCGCGCCTCTGGCAACACAGGTGAGCGGGTCTTCTGCAACCCAAACTCTTAATTTCAATTCGTCTGTTAGGCGTTCTGCCAAACCTTGCAACAAAGCACCACCACCTGCTAAACAAATACCGACATCCATTAAGTCTGAAACGATTTCAGGCGGAATTTCATCTAACGCATCGCGAACGGTATCAATAATCACTTGCACTGAGCCAGATAAGGCTTCACGAATTTCAACCGAAGAGATTTCTACTGTTTCGGGTAAGCCAGTCACTAAGTTTCTTCCGCGCACTTCCATAGTTTTTTCAGGTTGCAATGGATAGGCTGAACCAATTTGCCATTTGATTTGTTCAGCTACACCCTGCCCCACTAACAAGTTGTATTTATTTCTTAAGTATTGCACAATATCTTGGTCTAATTCATCACCAGCGACTCTTAACGAGCGTGAGGCAACCACACCACTCATAGACATAACTGCCACTTCAGTTGTACCGCCGCCAATATCCACCACCATAGAGCCGCGAATTTCGGCAATGGGTAAACCTGCCCCAAGCGCGGCGGCGATGGGTTCTTCAATTAACATGGCTTGACGTGCTCCTGATGCCATGACAGCATCATACACAGCACGCTTTTCAACTTCGGTAACACCAGTGGGTAAACCAATAATCACACGCGGACGTGGCAATGGTACAACGCTTTGTTCATGCACTTTGCCGATGAAATATTCCAACATCACACGGGTGACATCAAATTCAGCAATCACACCATCACGAATTGGACGAACGACAACCACATTGGCAGGAGTGCGCCCAACCATTTCTTTGGCTTCGAGTCCAATAGCGAGTGGCTGACGTTGTTTTTTATCAACAGTGACCCAAGAAGGTTCGTTAATAACAATCCCCTTACCACGCACATG
>DQGV01000451.1 GCA_003524705.1 Anaerolineae bacterium
GATGAAATTGTAGATGTCGTTTTTGAATCGGTTGGGATAAAACGATTAGCCGCAAGTTTAGCGAATCTTCAAATCATTTAATGAAAAGTTTATTCCTCCGCTTTATCTATCTCGGATTCAAAATTTACTGCTTCATCTTCCGCCCTGTTCGTATGGGTGTGAGAGTGATGATGATTCAAGATGATAATGTTTGGTTGATTCGACATACATACTTAAGCGGTTGGTTCATGCCAGGCGGTGGATTAAATAGAAACGAATCATTAGAACAAGCCGCACGCCGTGAAGCCAAAGAAGAAACAGGTGCAGAGTTAGGGGAAATTTCTTTGTTGGGAGTTTTCAGCAACTTCATTCAATGGAAAACTGATCACACTGTTGTATTCCTATGCAAAGAATTTAAGTTCACAGGTAAATCAGATGCAGAGATTGCAGAATTAAAACAATTTCCTTTAAGTGAGTTACCTGAATTTGTCTATCCCTCTCATCGAAAATTGTTAGAAGAGTACAACACAGGCAAGATTATAAGTAATTTTGGGGAATGGTAGCATGGCCTACAGAAATTGTATATAAACTGAAAATCAAAAATCCCAATCCTAGACGGTATAATGTAAAAAACTGTGCAATTAATGGATAAAGGTTAATGACTGATTCTTTGAAAATTGTAATTCCAATGGCTGGCTGGGGAACGCGTATGCGTCCACACACGTGGAGCAAGCCCAAGCCACTCGTCAGTGTGGCGGGGAAAACTTCGCTTGAACATTTAATGGATATGTTCAAAACTGTACCGAATCCAGAAAATGTGGAATTTATTTTCATAGTTGGACCCTTTTTGGGCGAAATGCAAGTGCCACCATTTATTCGAGAGAATTATCCGAACCTTAAAGCACATTTTGTGACACAAACTGAAATGAAGGGACAATCTCACGCGCTAGCATTAGCGCGTGAATATTTGTCTGGTCCGATGATTATGTGTTTTTCAGATACATTAATGGAAACAGATTTCTCATTTCTTTCCAAAGAAGAATCTGATGGTGTCGCTTGGGTGATGCCTGTTGAAGACCCACGTCGTTTTGGAGTGGCAGAATTAGGAAATGATGGTTGGGTAACGAAATTTATTGAAAAACCGCAAAGCATGGATAACAACCTTGTGGTTGTTGGGTGTTATTACTTGAAGAGTGCTGAAAGTCTACTCGCCGCAATTGATGAACAAATGCAAAAGGGCATAATGTTGAAAAACGAATATTTTTTAACAGATGCAATTTCTATTATGATTCAAAATGGGGCAAAAATTCGCACACAAAAAATCAGCACATGGTTAGATACTGGCACAATTGATGCGACTTTAGATACGAATAAGATTTTGCTTGAAAAGATTGGTTCGCAAGTTGGAAAGTTTACAAGTTCAAATGTTCAAATTATTGAACCAGTTGCCATTCATGAAAGCGCACAAATTAGCAATTCAACAATTGGACCACATGCCTCTATCGGCGCGAATTGTAAAATAGATAACTCACACATTTCTGAAAGCATCATCGAACCTGATTGCGAAATCAATGATGCGGCGTTGAGTCGCTCGCTGGTTGGCAAACAGGTAAAAATTAAAGGAAGAGACGATGGTTGTGTCATGCAGTTGAATCTGGGTGATAATAGTCAAGTGGTCTTATAGGTCGAATTAGTCGAACAAGTCTTATTGGTCTAAGAAGTCTAAAAGGTCTGAATGGTTATGGAAGCAGTTGAGTGTAGGTCAGATACAGAATATGCAGAACGTCCGCTTTCTTTAGTGTGGGAAGGGCGACGTTATGAAATTGCGGAAATTATTTCGCGTTGGCAAGGTCCGAGTGAAAAGGGTTTTCGTGTAAAAACCGTTGAAGGTTTTGCATTTGAATTAACATATCAAGAAATTTCAGATGACTGGCACGTTCAACCAATTTAATCTAGGAGGCTCAATGCAAGAAATCAGTGCAACAGAAAGACTTTCCAAACGTGTGGCAGGATTAAAACCCAGCGGCATTCGTAAGTTTTTTGATATTGCCGCCACGATGAAAGATGTGATTTCACTTGGAATCGGTGAACCCGATTTCACTACGCCCAAACCAATTTTGGATGCGGGCATTCGTTCGTTACAAAATGGTGAAACACATTACACATCAAATTGGGGAAAAATTGAATTGCGCAATGCAATTTCAAATAATTTGAATCGTTTGTATCAAGTGAAGTATGACCCGACGAATCAAATCATTGCAACTGTCGGTGGTTCTGAAGCGTTGTATCTTTCTTTTACCGCGATTCTCGACCCCGGTGATGAAGTCATTATTCCCACGCCATGTTTTGTTTCCTATCAAGCCGAAGTCATTATGGCAGGTGGTGTGGCAGTTGAAATTCCATGCCGCATGGAAAATCAATTTATGGTTGACCCGGCTGATATTCGCAAAGCAATTACAGAACGTACAAAAGCAATTTTTATCGGCTTTCCAAACAATCCCACCGGTGCAGTCATTACTCGTGATGTGATGATAGAAATTGCAAACCTTGCCGAAGAATTTGATTTACTGCTTGTTTCTGATGAACTGTATGACCGTTTGGTTTATGATTTTAAGCATGTCTGTTTGCCTTCATTAGGCGAGAATATACAAAATAGAACTATCTTGATTGGCGGCTTTTCAAAAGATTATGCCATGACTGGTTGGCGGATTGGTTATGCTTGTGGACCTTCTGATTTAATTCAAGGTTTAGTGCGTATTCATCAATACACAATTATGTCTGCGCCTACAACAGCACAAGATGCCGCGCTGGAAGCATTATTAGTAGGTGACCCGTACGTAGAAGAAATGCGTGTGGAATATGATCGTCGCCGAAAACTTTTGGTGAATGGACTCAATCGCCTCGGACTGACGACGTTCGAACCGCGTGGTGCTTTTTACGCATTTCCCAACATCCAAACATCTGGCATGGACGATGAAACATTTTGTCAAAAGTTATTGGAAGAAGAACATGTGGCTGTTGTACCCGGCAGTTCGTTTGGACCGGGCGGCGAAGGTTTTGCACGCGCTTGTTATGCAACATCTTACGAACAAATTGAAGAAGCATTACATCGCATGGAACGTTTTATGAGCAGGCATGGGTAGAAAACTTTGGGCGGATGAAAAATCCGCCCAATTGTTAAAGGGATGAGTCATAGTAATGTCGAGATTTCTCAATATGCTCGAACAAATGAAAAGAACACCTAAATTAATTTTGGGTGTTATGCTATTGTGTGGCGTAGCATTATTGGATTTTTA
>DQGV01000064.1 GCA_003524705.1 Anaerolineae bacterium
AAATCATCTATAGAGAGTAATACTTCTCTGTTTGTATCAGTCATCACATAACCTCTTCTGCGTTTTATTTTACCTAATCAGGGATTTAGTTAGCGTACAACCAGCATTTTACTTGAATGCCATCCACATTAATGATTGGTGGCTCTTCAGAGCATTTTGCAAAGCGTTTGGGGCAACGCGCAGAAAACCGACAACCTGTTGGTGGGTTCAAAAGGCTAGGGGGCTGTCCGGTTATATACTCTGGTTCCTGATTGGCGCGCAGACGTGGCACACTTGCCATCAACATGCGTGAGTAAGGATGAAGCGGTTCTCTAAAGAAACTATGTGCATCACTTACTTCTACAATTTGACCGGCATACATGACTGCTACACGGTCTGCTAATTCACTAGAGGTGGCTATGTCATGCGTAATTAAAATAAAGCTTACTTCTAATTCTTTTTTGAGGCGCTTAAGCACATTGAAAATATTGGCTTGAGTCAAAACATCAAGTGCCGAAGTTGGTTCATCTAAAATTACAACAGCGGGAGCAGTTACCAATGACATCGCAATTGCGACGCGTTGTCTCATTCCACCGCTTAGTTCAAACGCATAGCGATCAAGAAAATCTACAGGAACGCCTACATGTTGAAACATTTTTGCGGCTTGCACTAACGCTTCTTCTTTTTTGACGCCATGATGGATAATCATTGGTTCGGCAACTTGCTCGCCGACTTTTAACACCGGGTTGAGTGAGTTCATGGCGGCTTGTGGCACGAGTGACATTCTGACCCAGCGAACGTTTTGGCGATATTGTTCTTCGTCCATCGCCATAATTTCTTCGCCTTCTAAATACACTTGCCCATCATAACGAGCTACGTTACGCGGTAATAGGCGTAATAAGGCTTTTGCTAATGAACTTTTACCACAACCAGATTCTCCGAGAATTACAACTGCTTCTTTATAACCAAGGTCAAAAAATACTCCGTCTACTGCTTGCACGGGACCTTTCTGTGTATTGAAATATAGGGTTAGGTCTTTAATGCTTAGTAATGTTTTTTTGTTGTCAGTAGACATGTGTTTAAACACCTCTTAGGCGTGGATTGAAGATTCGGTCCATAGAGAAACCAACCAAAGCAAACGATAAACCTGTGATAAGCAAAACGAAGGCTGGTTCAAGTACCCAGTAATAGTATCCTTGAGTGAGCGCGCCGTTACCTACACCATTTTGAATTAATTTTCCCCATGTTGGTAATACAGGGTCTCCTAAATTGATGATGTTAAGCGATGCTTCAAGGAACACATTGGCTGGGATTAAGATGACGAGTTGCGGGATGAGCAATGGCACAATACGAGGAACGAGATATTGCATGATAATGCGCCAATTACTCGCACCGTACGCGCGTGCTGCTTCAACATACGGCGCTTCTTTAATTTGCAGGAAGACTGCTCTAAATCCTTTGATTGCCCCTCCAAAAATACTAAGGGCTATGACTGCAATCAGCATAACCCACAGACTCTTTGAGTAAAACGTACCTATCATAATTAATATGGATAGGAATGGCAGGATGAGGTTCACCTCGGTAATACGTTGAATGACTTCATCTATCCAACCTCCATACCAAGTACCAACTGCAGCGATAATCATGGTGGTAATGGTTGTTCCAAGTGCAGAAAGTAAACCAAAGGTTAAAGCCACTGGTGCTCCCCACATTAATGCAATGGATATATCGCGACGGCGATGGTCTGTACCTGCCCAACCATACACATGCCCATAGACAATTAATTCAGCATCTAGACTCGAATTTTCTTCAAAAGCAACACCTTCAACAACAAGTTCATATGTTCCCGGAACTGCTTTTAGTAATGTTGGGTCATCGTTATCCAAAGTTGGGTCTACAAAAATACCTTTTTCAGGACTGATTCCAAAAAACTTGCGTTGTAATTTTTGGTCTTGCGATAGGCGATAGGTATGTGTTCTCCCTATAGAGAAACTGTTCAAGTTAATCGTTCGCCCATCAGGCGTGATAAGTTTAACATTCACAAATGGCTGTTTTGCCTCGTAATTAGATTTGAAATAAAGTGAAACTTCTTGAGGGAAAAGTTCGGAGTTATATTCAAATGGAAAAGATATCAAGATTTTATTGGTTCCATTTGAAAATTCTTCTGTTTTTGTATCTAGTTGGTCTGCAGAGTTAAAGGAAAATGTTTCTGGTAAATCTTCTTCTCTAAACCAGTTAACCCATTTAGGTTGAGCAGTGCGCGGCGTTTTGTACCAAGTATTTTCATCTCCGCGCCATAAAGAAATCGCTTCATCATAAGGAAGTGCAATTACCACGTAAATAGAAAAAATAACCAACCCGATGATGTACATCATACCGATAAAAGCGGAGGGATATTGTAAAAGCTCGGTAAAGAATTTCTTAATTGAATTCATTGGCTGGAGCCCTCACTTCCGATTTTTACTCTGGGGTCAACTAAGGCATAAACGAAATCAAGTAAGAAAACAGTTAATGCAAGCAAATAAGCGAAAATAACTGTTGTGCCGACGATAACGGGTGTATCGAACAAGCCTGCCGCAATTAGTGTAGTTCTTCCTAATCCGGGCCAGTTAAAGACACCTTCAAAGATGGGTGCTCCACCCCAAACACCGATTAAGAGAAAAGCAAAATTTGTGATATTGGTTGGCAAGGTAGGACGTAAAATATATTTGCGTTCTACTTCACGAGCTGGCAAGCCTTTTGCTTTTGCCATTTCTACGTAATCTTCACTAGAATAAATCAGGAAGAAGGTACGATTGTTGTAAATAGCGAATGTAACTTGGTTTAATGCAATTGCTAGTGTCGGCAAAATCATATGCTTTAACATGCTCAAGCCATATTCGATTCTATTATCAGGTGGCGGTGCTGATACCATGCCACCAAATGGTAAAACCTTTAAGAATGCCGCAAAGATAACAATCACAAATATCCCGTAAAACCAAGACGGTGCCGCAGACATGGGAGAGGTGGCGACAATGAAGCGGTCCCACCAACTGCCATAATTACGAGAAAGTGTTAAGGCGAGATATAAAGTTACAAAAAACAGAATAATGTTTGATGTTCCGAAAAGAACTAAGGTGGAGGGTAAACGCTCAAGCACAATGAGTCTTACTTGACGGGAGCCATTATCTGCATTGATAAATTCAGCAAAGCCAAGATTCAATGTAACAGCATCCCATAAAAAGCCAAAACTACGCAGAACAAATGGACGGTCTAAACCGAGACGTTTTTCTTCGACAACAATTCTGTCTTGAATTAACTGAGTACGTTGTGTGGGGGTTAAGCTTTGAAGAGAACGGTCATTCATCACTTGTTGTTGAATGGTTTCTCGAATATCGTTGCGCCGAATTTCATCTACATAGCCACCCATATTTGCAATTAATATTGTTAGATATAAACCAATCACGACAGTAAAAGCCATTGTGACAAGACGAACTGCCATGTATTTGGTTACTCTCCATACCGCACTTTCAGATGACTTCTTTTTAGTTACAACTGGTATTGGAGATTGTAAGGTAGATTCTGCCATTTTATCTTCCTTTCTTGATATTTAAAATAACTTATGTCAATGTGAGCAGAGCAAAAAATTTATATTAAATACTTTGTTTTGCTCAGGTTGACATAAATTTGAAAAAAAACTGGCTCCCCCGGGGGGAGGCACCCCCCCGCCCCAAACAACATATTTTTTTTTTATTTTTTTAATATAATATAACAAAAAAAAAAAAAAAAAACAAAAAAAAAAAAAAAAAAAAAACAAACAAAAAAAAAAACACAAAAAA
>DQGV01000299.1:0-6266 GCA_003524705.1 Anaerolineae bacterium
GATTGTTTTTGGTAATTATCAAAGTTATGAATATGTAGATGAATGCCGTTTGGATAGTGGTGTGCGTTTGTATCAGTTTATTACCGTTGACCAAGGCTTTGAGTATGATGTGCATTATTGGGTCGTGAATGATACCGACACACGTGTGATTTCAGTAATGATAGTGATGCCGATTGAATCACAAGCTTTGATTGATGAATTTTCTTATAGTTTGTTTCCGCAACTTACAGATTGTTGATTTATGATTTAGACCTGAACAGGTTTTTAAAACCTGTCAGGTCTTTATTACTTAAGTATATTTCTTAGTCCAACAAATCGGCTGGGATATTGCCGCCGTTTGCGGCAATTTTTCGCAACACTTCTTTATGGAGCCAAACGTTCAAGCGAGCAGAATCGCCAGTGACGTCTGCTGGAGCATTCAATTCTTTGGCTAATTCTTCGCGAGCTTCGCGGCTGGAGTCGAGGTCGAGCAATTTGAGCAAATCTACAATGGAAACTTTCCAATTGAGGTCTTTGCCTTTTGCTAAACCTTCGAGTTTTGCGACCACATCTACTTCAGACATAGCGGCTGGTTTTACAACACCGGCTTGTTGTGGCACAGTGCGTGCTGGTGCATTCGCGCCAACGCCAGGTTTTTTGGCGACATCATCTTTGGCTTTCAAACCGCCTTTGGCTTCGCCTCCTACTTCTTTTTCATCTTTCTTCTTAATACCAATCTTTTCGAGAATTTTATCGAAGAAACCCATGGTACACATCCTTTCAATATTTGGGATTTAAGATATATAAGGCATCAAATACATTGTGTCCTTATGAATCCACTATAACCACTTTTTATCATTTGTATCTTAAAGAAAAAAATTAATATAAAGTTTTTATATTTGTATTCAGTATATAAAGTCAAAAGAGGATGCTAATTAAGCATCCTCTTTTGATAAACATTATTCTAAAAATTGTTATGTGCCGGTACTCGTATCTCCTTCACCCGGGGTAAAGTCAGTATTTGTGTCATTTCCATTGTTGCCGCTAAATGAGTCACTGCCTATTCCGCCGGTTAAGGTATCGTTTCCATTGTGTCCAACGAGTGTGTCATTTCCATTGCCACCGTTTAGGACATCGTTTCCATTTTGACCATACATCGTATCGTTTCCATTATTGCCGGTCAATGAATCGTTTCCATTGCCACCATCTAAGATATCGTTGCCGAAACCGCCGATAAGGGTATCGTTGCCATTACCACCTTCAATGATGTCATCACCTGAGCCACCACAAATAGTGTCATTGCCATTGCCGCCATAAATGACGTCGTTACCACCAAGCCCAACAATGACATCTGCACCATTGGTGCCGTAAATGATATCGTCACCTGTTGTTCCGACAATTGTTGCGGTTAATCCATTACAAGTAAGGTCTGGATCTAATTCCAAACCGACAAGGATTGGGTCATGGTCAGAGACTCTAAACTCATCATTATTATATAAACTAATGATTTGACCTGCACTCTTGAAGTCTGTGTTGTAATCTAACACGTTAGGCTCATCGGCATTGATGTGATATTCAGCAACACCTGCAACTTGTGAAGTAAGCGAAGCAGTTGCTAAGGCATGGTCAAGGTAACCCCATTGCCCATCAAAGACGTAAGAGTAAGCATCTTCACCAAGCAGTGACTTAATTAAGTGAGTGAAGCCTGCATTTTCCATTAATATGATTGGGTCTTCCATCGCATAAGAGTTATAGTCACCAACCAATAAAACATCTGGGTCACCTGTACCAGTTGGGTCTGAGGCAAGCCAATTGATTAATTCAGTTGCGGCATTCACACGTACTTGATTACAGTTGCCTTGACCATCACCTGCATCGGGTGCATCACAGGCAGAACCTTTGCTCTTAAAATGATTGACGCTCACAATAAAACGCGCACCCGTTGAATATTGTTCAAAAGCTTGTGCAAGTGCTGGGCGAGTTCGAGGCGCGCTATCACCGCCATTCACAAAAGCGACAGTATTCAAAGCGGCAGTTTGCCCAACAGGGGTAACCGATGTCGTCTTATAAATTAAACCGACTTTGATTGCATCTGTTCCCATGGCATTTAATTGGCCGGTATTTGCATCAACGTCAATAAAGGCGTAAGTACCGGCTTCAGTCGCCGCATTCAATTCATCAACCAGATATTGAAGCGAGCTATCAAGTCCATACCCATCGTTTTCGATTTCATTCACACCGATGACATCCGCATCCATCTCAAGGATAGCTGATACTGTTTTGTCAACTTGTCTTTCAAATTCTGAGGCAGTATCCGCTCCGCGACAGTCAGCAGGAGCGCCACCAACACCAAATGTGCAGTTATCAACAGTATCGGGTATTCCGTCAAATGTATTAAAGAAGTTGAGTAGATTCATACCTGTTATGGTCAACGAACCTCCAACATTTGGAGCAGAAGTGGGGCGTGGATTTGCTTCTACAAAATTAACATAACCATCCAAAGCATTGATTGGGCGAATGCGATAAGCATTGCCGCTGGCTGAATTGCCAGCCCATGTATATGTCATTACGCCGATTGTGTTAGTGGCTGTATCTCCACCGCGTAAGGTATTGCTTGCTGAAAGTGGATTGCCATTGCGTCCAAACAGAATCGGGTCGGGGTTTTGGTTTTGAAGCGCATCGTCAATAATGATTCTGCTTCGGTTATTTAAATCCTGTAAATTATTTGCATCAGGACCCGGCTCATAAATATTTGTAGGTTGTTGTAAACGTCCATCAACAGAAACCACTACTTGACCAAATCTTCCGAGTTGGAAGTGTTCGGTAACGTAGAGTGTTTGTGGTAAACGAACCAACATGCCTTCATAGCGTTCAGCAAAATCTACAGTGGGGAAGGGCAGGGTCACATCTACCGGTGCTACAGAACCCGTTCCACAATTGACAACAGATGAAGAAGTGATTTGGGTTTGACCTTGGAATTCGTTTGCATTGCCAGTCACACGTACAACATCACCAATGGCAACATTGTCATTATTTCCATTGAAGACAAAAATACCGTCTGAAGTTGTATCATCACCATCGCCTGTTAAATCTTGCATATAAAAACCGCGTAAAGTGGGCAAGGGACCTTCATATTCATAATCTCCAACCACTACACCCTGTGTAGTCACTGCTCCAAGAATGGCGGCACTTGCTCCACTCCCTTGAATAGAATAAATTGGAGTGTAAGGTGCTACACAAACATCAAATGCTGAAAAATCAACAGTGAAATCTAAAACCATATTATCTGGTGGGTCGTTTTCATCTACGTCTGTGATTTGACTTGCAATTATCGTTAATGTACAAGTTTCACCGCCAACTAAAGTGACATCTGGGTCAATAGTAAAGTTTTGTGGACCACCACTGACAACTGCGGTTAAATTACTGCCACTAACACTACAGGATAAATCAAACCATGTGCCATCAGTGTTAACAGCTTCACTGAAATTAACTTGCAAATTTGCACCAATTGGAAAATCAGTGGCATTATCAACTGGATATGTGCTATCTACTTCAGGTGCGGCATCTTCAGCATCACAATTTACACTATGAGAACCAAGTCCGCCAAATGTATCTGTTGCAAAACCTTCCCATTCAAGAGAAGGGTCAAAAGCATTCGAGCCATCGGCATCGCCTGCACAAACTGTATCAATTCGGCGTAATGTATTATCAGCCGTGCTAATTAACCCAGAACCCCATTCAGAACCTGGGTCAACACCAATTTGACCAATCACATCAATCACAGTTGTACCTTTACGAAGTACAACTGCGTCATCACCATTAAACCAACCAGCACCATTGGTTTGGTCAGCTTGAGCAAGAATAGTTGCATTCGCAGAAGAGTGAGCAATAACATAAACATCGCCATCTGAAACAGTTCCTGTTAGGTTAATCGTCAAACCTGCAGAAACAGAACCATTAAAGTACATTTGAACGTTATATCCATCTGTACCTAGATTAATTGCAGCACCAGTTCCATTGTAAATTTCAAGTGCTTTGTTATTACTACTGCCTTCTATATACTCAGAAAAAAACAGCTCTGTTGGTGTTGAGGCACTCACAGGCTGTATAGGGGCGGCAACCAAAAGCATTGCCAAAATGATGAAACTAGTAAGTAGTTTTTGGGAAGGTCGAGCCATTGCATTCTCCTTATGTGGGTTAGATGTTGCGGCTAAACGACCTTTTCATTTTATGCGAGTCTTAACCAAAATTCAAGCCTTATCAGAAATTTTAAGTTTCAAATTTGCTTTGTTATAATGCCTTTATGTCAAACATTCGAAGTGCTTTATCAAAATTTTGGACACGTGATTCATCAATTCTATTAGGTGGATTTTTCGTCACAATTTTCTTAATCGTATACATCTGGTGGCCCCTCGCCGAAGAAGTTTTATCGTACATTGATTGGAACGGACCTTGGTGGTTATACATGGATTGGCTTTTGCTCAGCATTTTTCTTTTCATGTCTATCACCATTGTGGCGCGAGCAAATCTCAAAACAGATGTATTAATTGTATTTGTCGGAATCTGTGGCGGGCTTGCAATTGAATCATGGGGCACACAAACGAATCTCTGGCATTATTACACTGCCGAAAGACCACCGCTTTGGATTATCCCCGCCTGGCCCATTGCAAGTTTATCCATTGACCGCATCACAAGATTTTTCAAATGGATGCTAGATAAAAATCCGATTCACGATTCGATATTCACTTACTTATATTGGATTGTTTTCGCTTCATTCTTGACCTTGATGCTGGTCTTTGTATCCCCAACCTTTGACAAATCCTATACATGGCTTGCGACAATTCTCTGTATTCTCCTAATTCTCACACCTACAGATTATCGTTTTGCTTTATTGACATTCATTGCGGGTTCTGGGCTTGGTTACTTCCTTGAGTTGTGGGGCACAACCCGTCAATGTTGGATTTACTATACTAATGAAACACCACCACTTTTTGCAGTACTAGCACATGGTATGGCGGCAGTCGCATTTTGGAGAGCGGGCTTGTTGACTAAGATGGTAAGCCAAAAACTATTAAGTAGATTTTGAAAGATTTATACACCTTTTACTTTGCAATCTTCTTCAACACATCACCTAATCTCTCAACTTCTTCCACTGTATTGTAATGAGCCGCACCGACTCGTACCATGCCGCCTTTATCATCTAAACCGAGTCTTTCAGTCACATTGATTGCGTAATAATTTCCATCCCACACATAGATATTTTCTTTGGCTAATTCCTCTGCAATCTGGCGCGGAGGAATATCTTTGATGCGGAAAGAAAATGTGGCAACCCGTTCTTCTAAACGTTTTTCATCTGTAAGTCCATAAATTTGAATATTAGGAATCGACTCAAGTGTAGAGAGCAATGCACGACTTAATTCGTATTCATACGCGCGGATAGCAGTCATGGCTTTTTTTAATTCCAAGCCACGACCTGTATAACCCTCTTCTTGTAATCCTTCAATATATTTTGCACCAAACTCTTTTGAAATCCATTCGAAATATTCGATTGTTCCCAAAACGCCTGCAATGCCTTCGTGATTTTGTGTGCCGGTTTCAAATTTCCCCGGTAATGAATTTGTAGCCGGGCGAACTTTGTATGCAAATAATTTTTCGAGCAATTCTTTTTTGCCGTAAAGAATCCCCACATGCGGACCAAAAAATTTATATGCCGATGAAACCAAATAATCAGCATCTAGTTTTTGTACGTCAATGGTTCCGTGTGGAGCATATTGAACTGCATCTACATAGACTTGTGTTCCATTAACATGCGCCATCTTGATAATTTTAGAAACGGGATTCACTGTCCCTAAAGAGTTTGCCGCATAACCAACTGCCAATAACTTTGGCTTTCTTTCTAAGGCTTTGGATAAGTCATCTAATTTCAACGTGCCATCTTCCACATCGAAATCAATCCAATTAACTTTTACACCTTTATCCTGTGCGGCTAACACCCACGGAGTTACGTTTGCATCGTGGTCGAGTCTGGTTAATACAATTTCGTCGCCTTCTTTCCACTCGCGTGAAATCGAACGACTCATGTATAAGGTCAATGTAGTCATATTGTTGCCGAAAATAATTTCTTCGGATGAAGAAGCGTTATAAAAATCTTTCATGGCTTGATGTGCTTCTTCTAAAACCTCATCAGATTTGATACTCGTCTCAAATGCGCCTTCGTGATTGGCATTGCTTTCAATTAAATATTTATTGATTCGGTCAAGGCTGTGTTGAGCAATTTGAGTCCCGCC
>DQGV01000299.1:6589-11755 GCA_003524705.1 Anaerolineae bacterium
AATAAACTCCTCAAATAAAAATCTTATATATAGATGTTATAGTTATTGTACCGTAGAGAAAGGAGAAACCATGTTTGAAAGAATCCTCTTGGCAGTGGACGGCTCTGAACACGCTCTACATGCAACAAAGAAAGTGGCTGAATTAGCGCGGGTGATGAAGCCAAAAGAATTACGAGTTGTAGTCGTTTATGACCCCATTCCAATTTACTTAGGCGAGCCGAATATGCAAATTGCTATCACCAGTCGTAAAGGTGAAGCAGAAAGCATCCTTGAAAAAGCAGTTGCAGAAATCGGTGAAGTGCCATGCGAAGTTCACAGTGGCATTCTCGAAGGGAATCCCGCCGAAGCCATCATCGAAGTTGCCAACAACAGAAAAAGTGATTTGATTGTGATGGGTTCGCGAGGTTTAGGTAGGTTGGCAGGTTTGGTGTTAGGAAGCACGAGTCAAAAAGTGGTGGCTCACGCACCTTGCCCGGTCTTAATAGTCCGCTAGTCTAATTGGTCTGACTAGTCGCAATCTCTTCGGCTTTTTTAAATTCATCTGGTGTGTTCACGTTCCAAGAATATAAACCAGATGGGTCAATGCTTTTCATTTCATCATCCAAAACATCGCGCACGTTTACTTTCCCAAACCATGCAATCACTTTCCATAAATCTTTTTGGATGGCATCTTCAATCGCTGGTAAACAAGTCTCTTTGCGATATAACGCATGAAGCGGTTCATATCCGCCGCTTTTTGATGATGCTTCTGATTTGATTCTTGGGATGACAACATCCGCTTCTTCTTCGACCATCAACTTGGTTGCCGTTTCAAAAAACATTTGACTCACAAACGGCATATCGCAAGCCACAACGCCAACGTAAGGATGGTTCGCAGAAAATATTGCGGTGTAGAGTCCACCTAACGCGCCTCGCTCAGGTATCAAGTCAGAGACGAGGCGATGATTAAGGAATCTATATTCATCTGGGCGATTCGTCGTTACAATCAATTCATCGGCAATTGGATTGAGTCTTTCAATCACACGTTCAATCAACGGTTTGCCGAGAAATGGTTTGAGGGCTTTATCTTCGCCCATGCGGGATGATTGCCCGCCAGCTTGAATGACAATAGTTAACATAGGCTTATTATAATGAGTTCGCTTGCAAAACGATTAGATAGTTTGACAGTTGAAGGCGAGTTGTATGAAAGACTTGCTGATGATGCTGTGCGTTGTTTTGCCTGCGGACATCGTTGTTTGATTCGAGAAGGCAAGCGTGGGATATGTCAAGTACGGTTTAATCAAGGTGGAAAATTATTTGTGCCACATGGTTATGTGGCGGCATTACAAAGTGACCCAATTGAAAAGAAACCTTTTTCGCATGTTTTCCCCGGAACCAATGCTTTAACTTTTGGCATGTTAGGATGTGATTATCACTGCGGATATTGTCAGAATTGGTTAACGTCTCAAGCCATGCGTGACCCTGCTTCAGATGTGTCGGCGCAATTGATTCGTGAAATGAATCCGCAGATGCTAGTAGATTATGCAAAGCAAACCAATGCTTCTTGCATTGTCTCTTCTTATAATGAACCTTTAATTACGAGTGAATGGGCGGTTGAAATTTTTAAGGTCGCCAAACAAAATGGCTTGATGTGTGCGTATGTATCCAATGGAAATAACACTGATGAAGTAATGGAATATATCAGCCCATATATTTCGGCTTATAAAGTTGATTTGAAATGTATGAGTGATAAAAATTATCGTAAATTAGGCGGTGTGTTACAACATACATTGGATGGAATCAAACGTGCATACGATAAAGGTCTATGGGTAGAAGTTGTTACGTTAACGATTCCCGGTTTCAATGATTCAAATGAAGAATTATGGGATGCGGCAAAATTTTTAGCAAACATTTCAAAAGATATTCCATGGCATGTGACTGCTTTTCATAAAGATTATAAGATGACTGACCCCGATAATACAGATGCGAAGACGTTAATCCGTGCGGCAGAGATTGGACGTGAGGCAGGTTTGCATTATGTGTATGCAGGCAATTTACCCGGTCAGGTTGGGGAGTATGAAAATACTCAATGTCCGCGATGCAGTTATCCCGTAGTCAAGAGGCGCGGATATGCGGTGTTGGATTATCAAATTACGGGGGAGGGGAATTGTAAAAAGTGCGGAAATAAGATAGCCGGGGTGTGGTCAAAAGACCCTCCTACAGTAGGGTTAAGCGGAAGTGTTTTTCCTGTAAATTTGTAATTAGGTAGTATAATCCCGTCACATTTTGCGTGGCAAAATGAAATCCTATTTTCACTCGGAGGAGAACCGTATGAAACAAAAGCTTTATGTTCTACTTTCGTTGTTAGTGCTTGCGAGCATGGTGCTTGCGGCTTGTGGCACCCCCGCCGCAACCGAAGCCCCTGCTACTGAAGAAGCACCTGCAGCAACGGAAGCCCCCACTACTGAAGAAGCCGCGGCTTGTGAACCAGCCGGCACTGAGCCGATTGCGTTCCCAGATGGTGGTAAGTCTGTAACTGGTGCATTTGACCAAGAACCAGATGCAGTCGTGCCTTACTTCAGCAACATGTCATTCGCTATTTGGGTCACCCAATTGACCTTAGCTGGTTTAGGCGAATGGGATGATGAAGGTAATTTCATCCCTGAATTAGCAGTTGAAGTTCCTACTACCGAAAATGGTGGTGTTTCTGCTGATGGTTTGACCATTACTTGGAAATTGAAAGACTGCTTGTTCTGGTCTGACGGCACACCGCTTACTTCAGAAGATGTTAAATTCACTTGGGAATTAGTAATGGACCCAGGTAATGCTCCTTCTTCCCGCACTGGCTATGACAAAATTGCCAGCATTGATACTCCTGATGCAACCACAGTAGTTATCAACTTCTCTGAACTCTACCCACCTTGGCCAGTTTTGTTCACACAAGGTCCTAACAATGCCGGCGCCATTTTGCCAAAACACATTCTCGAAGGCAAAACTGCTGTAGAAGCTGACCCATTCACCCGCCAACCCACTGTTGGTTCTGGTCCGTTCGTTATTACTGAATGGGTGCCTGGCGACTACATGACCTTGCTCCCCAACCCGAACTTCGTTCATGGTCGTGCTATCCTTGACCGCATCCAATTCCGCTTTGTAGCAGATTCTGCTGCCGCTCTCGCCGCCATTCAAACTGGTGATGTAGATTGGTACCCGAACTTCTCAGAAGGTGACATTGCAACTCTCGATGCCCTCCAACCTGATGTCGTTTTGACTGTGGTACCTGGCTCTCTCTTTGAACACTACTTCTTCAATATGGGACGCGTAGATGGTGACCCAGAAACTGGTCGCGGTAAAGCTGACAATGAAGGCTTCTGCCCATTCAAAGATGTTCGTGTTCGCAAAGCCCTCACCCTTGGTATTAACCGCCAAGCAGTCGTAGATACTTTGCTCAGTGGTTACACCACCGTAGCACCAAGCCAATGGCCTGTTGGTTATTACACCAACACCAGCCTTGTTCCTGATGCTTATGACCCAGAAGGTGCCGCCGCTTTGCTCGATGAAGCTGGTTACACCGTTGGTGCAGATGGCATCCGTGTTGGTGAATGTAATGGTGAACAAGTTCGCTTGTCCTTCAACTTTGAAACCACCACTGCTCCTATCCGCATCAGCATTGCTACAGCCGCTCAAGCAGACCTTGCTCAAATCGGTGTGGAATTTATTCCAATTCACACCCCAGCAGGTACCTTCTTCGGTCAATATGTTGATGGCGGTCCGTTAGCTACCGGTAACTATGATATGGGTGGTTACACCACTGGTTTCTATCCAGACCCATACACCGATAACTACAAATGTGAAAACATCCCGACTGCTGAAAACCCAAGTGGTACCAATCAATATCACAATTGTGACCCATATCTCTCTGATTTGATTGATAGCTCACTCACCACTGTTGATACAGCAGAACGCAAAGCCATCCTTGACGAAGCCCAAGCTTACATTGCAGAACAATACTACGTCATCATGATGTACACCCGTGCAAACGTATTTGGTTCAACCCCACGCTTCCAATTCGGACCTGTGAGTGGTGACTCCAACCTCAACTGGGCATCTGAAACTTGGGATGTTACAGAATAATTAGCAAGATAAGTTAGTACCACGCTCGAAAAAGAGAGACAGGGGAAACCCTGTCTCTCTTTCTTATTTAAAGTAAATTCGTTCGGAGGTGTGCTCATGTGGTCTTATATTGTCCGTCGTATTTTTCAAGCACTTTTTACCCTCTTAATTATTACAGTTTTATGTTTTCTCCTGACTCGCTTTTCAGGAGACCCAATGGCACAGTATGCCCAAAACCCGCGCATGAGTGCTGAAGATAAAGAAGCCCTCAAAGAGCGGCTGGGGCTTAACCAGCCTTTGTATGTTCAATACTTCAAATGGCTTGGGTTAGCAGTGCAAGGCGACTTAGGAAATTCCTTCTTTGCCAGACAGCCTGTGGCAGAAATGATTGGAACCCGCCTCCCCAATACCCTTGTGCTTGCTCTTACTGCTGAAGTATTTACCATAACTTTTGCATTGTTACTAGGCATTATTTCTGCTGTAAAACAATACTCGTTAGCAGATAATGTTATTACAACGTTTTCATTTATCGGCTTTTCAGTTCCAATTTTCTTTAGTGCTTTGGGATTAATGTTGATATTTGCAGTCCAATTTAAAGAATGGGGATTGCCCTATCTACCAACCGGCGCGGCAGTATGGGATAAAAGTGACCCAGTTGAGTATATAAAAAATCTTATTTTGCCGGTTTCTGCTCTTGTATTAGTTAACACCGCTGGCTATTCGCGTTTTGTCCGCACCAGCATCCTTGAAGTACTTGGTCAAGATTACATCCGCACTGCCCGAGCAAAAGGATTAACGGGTCGTGCTGTTCTTTTCAAACATGCCCTTCGCAATGCGGCTTTACCACTCGTTACCATCGTCGGTTTAGATATCCCCTTCTTACTCGGTGGAGCTATTGTCACTGAATCTGTCTTTTCTTGGCCTGGCATGGGACGATTATTCTGGGAATACGCACAACGTAGTGACTATCCAGTTGTATTAGGAATTCTCTTAATCATCTCAACTGCTGTGGTCGTGTTTACCATTATCACAGATATTGTTTATACCTTCGTAGACCCACGTATTAAACTTGGATAA
>DQGV01000411.1 GCA_003524705.1 Anaerolineae bacterium
CTACAACAAGTTGACCGCCAAATTGACCGTGTTCGTTCTCAATTAGATATCATTCAAAAAACGCTTGAAAATGATGCTGAACTTAAGCAGGCACTGCATAAAGCAGAAACAACTCAAAAAGAAAATCACCACGCCTTGCATGAAATGAAAAATGCCGAAGCCGAAGTGCAAGCACAAAAAATAAAAATTGAACAAACCGAGTCTAGTTTGTATAGTGGCAATGTCAAAAACCCAAAAGAATTGCAAGATTTACAAATGGAATCGGCTTCGCTCAAAAAACATTTGGTCACATTAGAAGAACGCGAACTCGAAGCAATGCTGAAAGCCGAAACTGCCAGTGCTGAATACGAAAGTGCCAAAACAGCATTGGAATTATTACAAGCCAAACGTGGTAATGAGCATAAAAAACTAATTGAAGATAAAGAGTCGCTGACGCGGCAATTAGAAAGTTTGGCAGATGAAAGAGAAGCGTCTCTCGCGCCAATAGATACAAGTCTATTGCAGAGTTATGAAGACTTACGAAAACACAAACGCGGAGTTGCCGTCTCAGAAATTGAAGATAATGCTTGCGCCTTATGCGGAACAGACATCAACGCCTCTGCACAACAAAACGCAAGAAGACAAATTGTATATTGTCCATCATGCGGACGAATTTTATTTGCAAAATAAATCATCATGCCTTTTTTATTCTCACTTGACCCGATTTCATTCTTAATTGGCTTCATCACAGCCACGATATTTTGGTTTATCGTGAGTCGTGCTCGCCCATTGATAGAAGAAATGCGCGAAGGTGTAAAAGCGCGCCGTGAAGAAGCACAAGCGCGTAAAACAAGTTCCATTGAAGAAAATCATCGCCGCGCCACATTGAGACGCGCCCAAGGCATGCACCTCGCCGCACAATTATTTGCACTAGACGAAATTTTGCAAGAACCTTTATTACTTGCTCCGCCTCAACGTGTTGAACCCGGTATTACACCCAAGTTTGAAGATGTTGTTACACAAACACTTCCTTATTTACATACTTGGCCCGAAATTGCCGCAATTTATCAACCGCAAACTTTAACATTGCCACAAGCCATTTCAGGCAATGTCAACATTGCAATTATTGGTCAACCAGGTGCTGGCAAAACAGTTGCTTTAGCACATTTAGCATCACTTGCCGCAAATCGCAGTGACAAATTAGGTGATTTACAAAACCTCGTTCCGTTTTTAATTCATGTTGCAGATTTAAATCTCCCGCATAAAGATGAAAAAAATGTTTTAGAACCAATCATCGAAGCGGCGGCAGAACATGCTTCATTGTTTGATTACAACAAACTTTCGGCATTTATCAACACCGCTTTTCGAAATGGAAATAGTTTGTTACTAGTAGATGGCTATGATGAAATCACACCTGATGAGCAAACCTTAGTCTCTGATTTTTTCAAACTCGTTTTACAAAATTATCCTGAAACAAAAATCGTCACCACGGGTGCGCCAGAATATTTAGATGGATTAATTCCATTGGGGTTTGCACCACTGGCAATCATGGCATGGTCAACCAATCAAAATCAAAAATTCTTAGAGCAATGGGGACAATTATGGAATCAAACCATAGCAAAAGAAACATCATCACAAACTGCGATGATACAACCCGTAGACCCGCTTCTGCTTAACGCCTGGCTGGGTGCTGACCTTTTAAATTTATCTCCACTTGAAATGACTTTGACAGCATGGGGTGCCTACGCTGGCGATAGTTTAGGTCCGCATGTGTTAGAAGTGATTGCCACACACATCCGCCGAATTGCTCCGGAGAATACACCTGTCGCCGCGTTAGAGACGTTAGCCATGCAAGTGATTCTCTCTGCGCAACCAGTCTTTGACCCACGCCAAGCACGTGCTTGGGTGAAATCATTTGAAGTGGTAGAACATGAATCCGCTGGTGAAGCAGGTCAAACGTCAGACAATGAAGCGAATACTGAAGATGCAAAATCTGATACGCAGAAAATAAAGAAGATAGAAAAAGTATCCACGCCTTCATCAAGTTTGTTAGATAAAATGGCAAATAGTGGATTGTTAGTTCCGTATCCAAATCATAAAATGCGTTTTATTCATTCGGTCTTTGCTGGTTATTTGGCTGGGCACGCCATGACGAATTACAGTTCTGAAGAAAATATTTTGAATCAACCGGATTGGTCTGGCAAATATTTAACCCTAAGATATTTTGCCGCACATGGTGATGCAAGTAAGGTGGTGCAATCATTATTGGAATTTTCACGTTTGCCCATGCATCGTCCGTTGTTTGCGGCGGCACGTTGGTTACGTGATGCGCCTAAAAATGCACAATGGCGCGGAAAAATGTTTGGCACACTCGCCGCTATTTTACAAACAGAAGGTATTCCATTAAGTTTACGCGGACAAGCCATGGCGGCTTTTGTATATAGCAATGACCAAAGTGCAAGTGCATTGTTCCGCCAGATGATTAGTACACCATCATTTGAGTTAGTGCATTTAGCCGTGTTAGGTGCTGGTGCCATGCGTGATGTGAAAGCAATTAAAGTTTTGGAAATGTCATTACAAGCACCGAGTTTATCTGTACGACGCGCGGCATGTATGGCATTGGTTGCGATTAATACAAATGAGTCACTTGAAATTGTGGCGCAAACATTATTAGGCGGTGATGAAGACATCCGCCGTGCGGCTGGTGAAGCGATTGCTAATGATACAAAAGAAGGTCATGCCATGTTGAAAGACGGCATCACCATAAATGACATTTTATTACGTCGTGCAGTGGTATATGGTTTAGGTCGCATCAATGAAGATTGGGCAATTGAGTTATTGAAGAAAATTCAAATTGAAGATGAACAATGGGTTGTGCGTAACGCCGCAACTGAAGTTTTAGATTCAAAATTAGCAGCCAACTCACTTGCACCGACTCGTTTGAATGTTCCACATGAATCACCATGGTTGATTGAATTTGCCGCTAAGAAAGGCTTAGGCGTTTCACCCGGCACACCTGCTACTGATATTTTCTTATTAGCATTAAAAGAAGATGACCCTGATGCTCGTCTGGCGGCATTGCCTTATTTGAAATTCTCACCAAATGAAGGTGTAATTTCACAAATTTATAATGCCATGTATAAAGATGACCCTGAATTACGTGAAGCGGCATTCCTTACACTTTGGGAAATGGGCGCAAGTGGAGTGAAACTTCCGCATCCGAGTCAGTATGGTTTAGGTTAATCAAACCCTAAAGGTCTTTAAGACCTTTAGGGTTTATAAAAAGGTTAAACATGCTTATTACAAATGCAAATATTATCACTTGGGAAAATCCAAATCGTGTGCTTACGAATCACGCCATTTATATTGATGGCGGTTACATCCGTGAAATTGGAACGACCAAATCATTAACTGCAAAACATCCCAAAACAAAACCGACCGATGCAAATGGTCAATATGTGATGCCCGGCGGAATTTGTGCACACACCCATTTTTATGGTGCGTTTGCACGTGGTATGGCAATCCCCGGAAAGCCTGCAAAAGATTTCCCTGAGATTCTGCAAAAACTTTGGTGGCCCCTCGACCGTTCGCTTGATGCGGAAGCGGTTCGTTATTCCGCTTTGGTTTGTTTAATTGATGCTATCAAACATGGTACGACCACTTTGATTGACCATCATGCTTCACCAAATTTTATTGATGGCTCACTTGATGTGATTGCTGATGCTGTTGATAAAAGTGGTTTACGCTCCGTGTTGTGTTACGAAGTAACAGATAGAGACGGCGTGGAAAAAGCAAATGCTGGCATTCAAGAAAATTTGAGATTTATCCGCCGCCTGAACAATGACCCACATCCACGCCTCGCCGCGACCTTCGGTTTACATGCCAGCTTAACCTTATCAGGAGCTACACTTCAAGCATGTCGCTCCGCGGC
>DQGV01000271.1:0-267 GCA_003524705.1 Anaerolineae bacterium
ATGCTGGTCGTAAATGAGGACATCCCCGGCTTTATGGAAAAAGTTGGTTCACAAGTTCTGCCTGGCACAGAAATGGAAAAAAGCTTTGTTGCATTGCCAATTATGAGCAGTGAAAATGTGATTGGTATGGTAGGTATCAGTGATTATGAAAAAGAAAACGCTTTCAACGAATCAGATTTGCGGCTCTTACAAACCGTAGTTTCCTCCATGAGTGTTGCTTTGGAAAACGCCCGTCTCTTTGACGAAACCCAACGCCTCTTAAAAGAA
>DQGV01000271.1:509-10675 GCA_003524705.1 Anaerolineae bacterium
AACCCAACGCCTCTTAAAAGAAACAGAAACGCGTGCGGCTGAGTTGGCAATTCTCAACTCCGTTGGTGAGGCGATGGCGAAAACGCTGGATGTGAAAACAGTCACCTACAATGTCGGCGATAAAATCCGCGAAATTTTCCATGCCGAAATCGTTGATATTCTGATGTTTGACTCAAAAACAAACATGGTGCAACTGACTTATAGTTATGCGGGTAAATATTTTGAAAATGAACCAGCATGGGAATTAACGGAAGGCGGGTTAACTACAAAAATTATCAAAACGCGTCAACCTTTGTTATTAAAGTCTGCCAAAGAAATTGAAGAGCAAGGCGCCCAAGCTTATGTCACCTCGCCAGAAGATGAACCCGATATTCAATCGTATATGGGTGTGCCTATTATGGTGGGAGAAAAAATATTAGGTGTTGTAGATGTGCAAAGCGCAAAACCAAGTGCATTTGATGAAAGTAACTTGCGCCTCTTACAAACACTTTCCGCCAACATGGGCATTGCCATTGAAAATGCCCGTCTGTTTGATGAAACCCAACGCCTCTTAAAAGAAACTGAACAACGCGCCGCTGAATTGGCGTTAATCAATGGTGTTCAACAAGGTCTTGCTTCCAAACTCGATATTCAATCTATCATCAACTTAGTTGGTGACAAAGTTCGTGACGTATTCGATACACAAACAACCTATATTGCTCTACACGATAAAGCCACTCAAACCTTCCGCATCCCTTATTATCTACATCAAGGAGAACGTATTACTATTCACGAAACTCCTTCTATAAATCAAACCCCCACTGGGCATATTATAAAAACTCGTGAGATGCTTTTACTTAATGAAAATGCTAACGAACGCACGAGAGAATTAGGCGCAGTGTATGTTGCTGAAGATGACATACCACTCTCGTGGATGGGTGTTCCCATGATTGCTGGTGATGAAGTAGTTGGCGTTATCTGTTTGCAAAACATTGAGCGTGAAAATGCTTATTCAACGTCCGATGTGAGTCTCTTTAAAACAATTGCTTCCAGTTTAGCAGTCGCATTACAGAACGCCCAACTTTTTGAAGAGACCAACCGTCTACTCAAAGATACAGAAGAGCGTGCCAAAGAACTTGCTATTATCAACGGCGTACAAGCAGACTTATCCGCTAGCATGGAAACAGATGCCATGTATCAACTGGTGGGCAATAAATTGCAAGAAGTATTCGATGCCCAAGTGGTGACAATTATTGAATACGATCCTCAAATTAATCTCTGTAATTGGCGCTATGCAGTTGAAAAAGGAAGGGTATTATACGTTGAACCAACCAAGCCAATTGGATTTTCAAAATATATTATTGATAATCGCCGCATGATTTTAGTCAATGAAAATGTAGCCGAACGGCGGCGCGAATTAGGTGGCGTTGTAGCGGCAGGAAGCCCAGCAAAATCTTATATCGGTATGCCTTTATTGATTAATAATCAAGTCCGCGGTGTTATCTCATTACAAAATATTGACCATGAAAACGCATTTTCAGAATCAGATGTGCGTTTGTTACAAACACTTACAAGTTCGATGAGTGTGGCACTTGAAAATGCACGTCTATTAGAAGAAACACGCCGACGTGAACGTGAGAATATTGCTTTGTTAGATATCAGCCGTGATATTTCATCCACGCTTGATTCTTCCACTGTGTTAGAAGGAATCGCCACCCATGCGAAAAACGTATTGAATGCCGAACTGAGCGGACTCTTCCTCCCCGAAGGAAATGGTCAAGTATTTAGAGCAATTGCCGCCTTTGGCGATGAAGCGGAAAATCTAAGAAATGACACCATCAATGTAGGCGAAGGTATCTTAGGAAATATCGCCAAAAACAAAGTCGGTGAAATCGTCAACGATGTGGATCATGACCCACGTGCCGTTCAAATTGCGGGCACAGAAATTGGTTCAGATGAACATTTAATAGCTGTGCCATTGCTCGCCAATGATGAATTGATTGGTCTCATGGCAGTCTGGCGTAACGGAAAAAGTAGAGACTTTCTTGAATCTGAATTACAGTTTTTGAATGGCTTAGCGCGCCAAGCCGTGATTGCCGTACAAAATGCAAAACTTTTTGATGAAGTACAAGAAGCGCGCATGATTGCAGAACATGCCAACCAAGCCAAAAGTTCATTCCTTGCAACGATGAGTCATGAATTACGCACGCCATTGAATGCCATTATCGGTTTTACAAGAATAGTACGCCGCAAAGCAGAAGAGGCATTGCCCGATAAACAAAAAGAAAATTTGGATAAAGTATTATCCAGTGCCGAACATTTGCTTGATTTGATTAACACAGTTTTAGATATTGCAAAAATTGAGGCAGGCAAAATGGAAGTGCAAGCCAACAACTTCAGCATCAATGCTTTGGTTGATCAATGTTTCAATACGGCACAACCCTTAATCAAACCGACTGTGCGTTTTGAAAAACATAATGACATTACCTTGCCGTTGATTTACTCAGACCAAAATAAAATTAAACAAATTGTTTTGAATTTGTTAAGCAACGCCGCAAAGTTTACTCACGCAGGCAAAATCAAAATCAGTGTGGCGCATGAAAACGCAATTCTGAAAATTGATGTCTTGGATACGGGCATCGGCATGAACGAAGAAGCCCTCAACAAAATTTTTGAAGAATTTCAACAAGCCGATTCCAGCACCACGCGTGAATATGGCGGCACAGGTCTTGGGCTTGCCATCAGTCGCAACCTCGCCCGTCTGCTCGGCGGTGATTTAACAGTCGTCAGTGAATTAGATAAAGGATCAACGTTTACATTGTCTCTGCCCATTCATTATCAAGATGAAAAACCCGCTTCATCATCTGACGTTCAAGCTGATTCTGTTCCATCAACATTTTCTCAACCCAATTAAACACGGAGACTTCGTCATGCCTAATTTAGATAACTGTCAGCAAAATTTTACTTGGCACAATTGGAACGGAAATCTTACAGCCACCCCATCTAATTATTGTAAACCAACAGATGCTAATGATTTGCCCAAGATTGTATTAGCGGCAAAGAATGCAGGTAAAAAAGTCCGCGTGCTCGGCGGCGGCTTTTCATGGACACCCGTTGTGCCAACCAATGATTACATGATTGACATGACAAATTTCAACAGAATCATTTCAGTGGACATGGAAAAGAATCTAGTCACTGTTGAGGCTGGGATGATGGTTGGTGATCTCTCAGTTGAACTTTCAGAAAAATATAAATTATCTCTTGAAACTGAAACAGTAATTCCTTATGTCACAGTCGGCGGTGCAGTGGCATTGGGTTGCCATGGAACTGGCTATAACCAAGGAACATACTCTGACCTCGTTGTAGGCATGGAAGTAATCTTGGCAGATGGTACATGGCAAACTTTTACTGTTGAAAGCGATGGCGAAGAGATGATGAATGCCTTGCGTGTAAGTCTGGGTGCGCTTGGTATTATCTTCAGTGTCACTTTACAATGTGTGCCATTATTCAACCTGCAAGTAGTAGATGGGCGTGCAGATATGGTTGATACGATTAATAACATTCAAAAACTTGTAACAAGCCACGATTATGTTGAAGTATTCTGGTTTCCCTTTAACAAACAGTGTTGGATAAAAACATGGGATAAGACACCGAAACCTGCTACTGAAAGCGAGATCAAATGGGGCTGGGATGAATTAAAAACATATCTCGAAATTTCAACCTTTGGGAAGTTTCTAATGGATAGGCTTCAAAATACACCAAGCCTAACGCCTCTGATTATGCAATTTTTTTCATTTCTAATGCCTGAGAATAAACCAGCGGATAATGTTATAGCCGAGTCTTCGTTCGTATTTCACTATCAAACATCCTACCTTCAAGTGTGGGATATGAGCTATTGTATTAACATCCCTAACAATGATTTTACAAACGTACAAAAAGCTTGGAACCAAGTAGTAAATCGAGTCAATGCACTAAAAGACCAAGGTCTGTATCCGCAAAATATGGTCCTACACACACGCTATATACAAAATAGCAGTGCATATCTATCACCCACCGTTGGCAATGACCATACCTGTTGCATAGAAATCCTGACATTTAATGGAGATGGTCGTCCGGTTGCTCAATACGAAGATTATTTCAAACAAATAGAACAAGATTGGATTGCTCTAGGCGGCAAACCACATTGGGGAAAAGCTATCTATTCTATAGACAATCTCAAGTCTATGTATGGTGCCAACATGGCTAAATTTCTTCAAATCAGACAAAGCCTCGACCCGAATCAGGTCTTTATGAACGACTTTTTATATCAAGTCTTTCAAATGCAACCCTCTAAATAAGAAAGCACATGTCTAATATTCGTTTTCCAATTCCCGAAATGCCCCCTCTCCCCAAGCAAATGCAAGGGCGTCCTTTTGGGTTAGATGAACAAGGAAAACCAATTAAGCAAAGTCGTGGGGTGGTTTATAAAGGTTCGTTAAATTATTTATATCAAGTGATAGGAAAACATACTGCCCTCAAATTGCCTGCTGAATTAAATTCACAAGAACGGGCAAAAAAAATAAAAGAGGCTCAAGAATCAGCCTTCCACGAAGTAGTGAAGCGGCTTAATGATGCAATTCCTGACCCACAGTATCACGTCACAGCCGAATATCTTTTGAATGAAGGCAATAGTTATTCACGTGAATTTTCAACTTTCTTTTTTGAAATTTGTCGAACCGTTTGCGAAGACCCTGATTTCCATTTCAATAAAGGCAAGTTTAATGATGACAGTGCAGTGGCGTATATGATTCGCCCCTTTCCATTGAATAGCGTTTTCAAAACATTTCCACGTTTCGTGGCAAAGTATTCCAATATTGATATTGAAACCATTGAAACGACTGCTACCTCAGCCGTATTGCGAATGCGCCCAGACCAGCAATTGGCTGATTTACCCAAATCACTTCATCAACATTCCATTTTAGCAACCTGCCATTCATTCCAAGGATATTTGGTTCATTTACCAAAGTTTCATTCTGGTTTGGCCCCAGCAGAAATTAAAGAAAGAAAATGTCGTTTACAAGGTGATGAATATTGTGAATGGGAATTTACTTGGGAAACTCCACGCCCACAGGTTGGGTTGAAAGTATGGAGTGGCATTGTTATATCAGTAGCATTATTACTTTATACATTCTTGCGTTTACCTGCTTGGGAATGGATAGAGTTAGTAGCACTTCTCCCTGCTTTATACACTTGGTTTGCATATCGAATTGAAATAGGCAATTACGAACGTGACCGCCAACAAAGAATCCTAACTGAGCAAAGTGAAAAAAGCGAACAACAATATGATGAGTTATTAAAATCAAATAGCAGTTTACAACTGTCAAATGTAAGCCTCGAACAAAAGATTTCGCAACTGACCGCCCTATATGAAATTGGATTAGCAGTCAGTTCAGTTTTAGACCTTGATGAATTGCTTGAAAAAAGTTTACAAGCAGTCATTAAACATTTGAACTTTGACCGCGCCATGATTATGCTCGTAGATGAAAAACAAAAAGTGCTCACAGATGGGCATATTATTGGTGGTTCAAATGAATTAATTAATGCTGTCAAAAACCTATCTATCCCTCTTGAAAGAAAAGATTCCCTGCTCATGCAAAGTATCAATAGCCATGAGCCTGTTCAGGTCAACAGCATAGATGAAATCAAGGATGAAGCGCAACGCAACCCATTGATTCAATTTGGAATCACAGGATACGTCAGCGTGCCATTAATCGTACAAGGAAAAATCATTGGCGTATTGTTAGCAGATAATTCACAAACCAACAGACCCATTCCTCAAGATTCAGTAAACTCACTCGTCATTGTTGGAAGTCAAATTGCGAGTGCAGTAGATAGCGCACGCTTGTATCAAACACTAGAACAACGTGTTAACGAACGCACACAGGAAGCAGAAGAGGCTCGCGCCTTAGCAGAGAATGCTAACAAAGCCAAGAGTGCATTTCTTGCTACTATGAGTCATGAACTGCGCACACCACTCAATGCCATTATTGGTTTCACAAGAATTGTTCGTGGAAAATCAGAAGGCGTTCTTCCTGAAAAACAAACTGACAATCTTGATAAGGTTTTATCAAGTGCCGAGCATTTACTTAATTTAATCAATACAGTTTTAGATATTGCAAAAATTGAAGCAGGGCGCATGGATGTGCAAGCCAGTAACTTCAGCATCAATGCTTTGGTAGACCAATGTTTCAATACTGTCAAACCACTGATTAAGCCAAATGTGAAAATTGAAAAAGAAAACGATATAACCCTTCCGCTTATTTATTCAGACCAAAACAAAATAAAACAAATCATTCTCAACCTATTAAGCAATGCCGCCAAATTTACTCATGACGGCAAAATTAAAATCAGCGTCTATCATGAAAACTCGTTTTTCAAAATTGACGTAGCCGATACAGGCATCGGCATGAACGAAGAAGCACTGAGCAGAATCTTTGAAGAATTTCAGCAAGCCGATTCCAGCACCACCCGCCAATATGGAGGCACAGGGCTTGGGCTTTCTATTAGCCGCAACTTGGCTCATCTACTAGGCGGAAATTTAACCGCTACGAGCGAACCAGATAAAGGCTCAACCTTTACACTTTCACTCCCAATTCATTATACAGATAAAAAATCCGCTTCACCTTCAGACGTTCAGCCTGATTCTGCACAACCAGCATTTACTACACCCGAAGCTGATTCTTCTAACTAACTTGGAGGAAGTTATGAAAACAATTCTTGTTATCGAAGACACCGAATTAAATATTGACCTCATCACCCAACTGCTAGAAGATGAATACAACCTCGTCATCGCCAAAGATGGCGCACAAGGCGTAGAAATGGCACAAAGCCAACATCCTGATTTGATTCTGATGGATATGGCACTCCCCGTCATGGATGGATACGAAGCCACAAAAAAGATTCGCGAAACCAACAAAACACTACCGATTATTGGTTTATCTTCACACGCCATGAGCGGAGACGAAGTCAAAGCCCTTGAAGCAGGTTGCAACGACTACCTCACCAAACCGATTAACGACAAATTGTTATTTGATAAGTTGAAAGAATATTTAAAATAATCAGTCATTGCGAGCCTGTTGGTCGAGTAGCCCTAAGCGGTTGTTGCGAAGGGCATATCGAGACCATAAAGGCGAATCAATCCCCAACATAATTATAAGATTGCTTCGTCGTCGCTTCACAACTCCTCGCAATGACGGAATCTAATGGAGATTCATGAACAAACCCCGCATCTTAATCGTTGACGATGAACCCTTCAACGTAGATTATCTCGAACAAGAGCTCGAAGATTTAAACTATCAAACCATCACAGCAGTGAATGGAAAAGATGCGCTTGAAAAAATATCAAACGAAAAACCTGATTTAGTTTTACTCGACATTATGATGCCCATTATGGATGGCTTCACCGTGCTTGAAAAAGTAAAAGCCGATTCCGAAATTCGGGACATCCCCATCATTGTCATCTCTGCTAATAATGATTTACAAAACATCGTCAAAGGCATTGAACTTGGTGCCGAAGATTATCTCCCCAAACCATTTGAACCAACACTTCTCAAAGCTCGTATTCAATCTTGTTTAGAAAAAAAACATCTAAGAGATTTGCAAGACCTATATCTCAAAAGTTTAGAAAACGAATTAAACATCGCGCGCGATATTCAAAAAGAATTTTTACCAGCCGAGTTACCCAAAATTGAAGGGTGGGAAATTGCATCCTACTTCAAAGCCGCTAAAGAAGTAGCTGGTGACTTTTATGATGCATTCATTTTGCCTGATGGCAGTTTGACATTTCTTGTTGCAGATGTGTGCGGAAAGGGCATTGGCGCGGCATTGTTTATGACACTCTTCCGCAGTTTACTGCGCGCCGCCTCCACAACGGATCAATTCTCAAGCGAACAAGATTTGAAAAAATTGACCCATTCACAACGCCTGCACCATGCGGTTTCACTAACGAACAATTACGTTACAGACGCACACGCAGAAGCGTATATGTTTGCCACAATTTTTATTGGCATTTTAGATCCAAAGAACGGAAAGCTCACCTATATTAACGGTGGCAATGAGCCTGCTTTGATTGTCGAAAAAAACGGACAAATACATACCGAATTACCCTATACGGGTCCTGCAATCGGTGTAATCCCAAACACAGTTTTTAAGGTCAAAGAAACTACGCTTTCAGATGACGATTTATTAATTGCATTTACAGATGGCATTCCTGATACATTAAATAGCAACGGAGAATTTTTCGGCAAAGAAAAAATGCTAGAAATTCTTAAGTCAAAAACAAAGCCAACTGATTTTATAAATAAAATGGAAGAAGCCCTACAAACCTTCATCGGCTCAGCCGAACAATTTGATGACATCACACTACTAGCATTAAAAAGAAAAACCGAATAATATTGGGCGCGATTTCCCTTTATAAATAATTTAAGTAACGGGGATTAAATTCTATTCTTGCGAGGCAATATTGAAACAACCTATTTTAGTCAGCATCACAGGCGTGGATAAGCCTGGTATCACTGCCGCAATCACAAAAGTTTTAGCAGAATACAATGTCCACATTTTAGATATCGGTCAATCGGTCATCCATGACGCTTTGTCGTTGGGCATGTTGATTCAAGTCCCAGAAAATATCAGTGACGAAAATATTATCAAAGATGCTGTTCAAAAAACAGTAGATGAATTGAACATGCAAGTTCGCTTTGTCAATATTGCACAAGAAAGTTATGAACATTGGGTTGGTCAACAAGGCAAACGCAGACACATCGTCACGTTATTAGCAAAACGAATCACAGCCCATCAAATCAGTCGGTTATCACGTATTGTCGTTGATAACGGTTTGAACATTGACAAAATCATTCGCCTGTCTGGCAGGGTTCCATTAAATGAATTAAGTAATGGAAACAGCAAAGCATGTGTTGAATTTTCATTAAGCGGACCTGTTTCAGACTTAACCGCATTACGTCGTCAATTCCTTGAACTTGCTAGTGAAATTGATGTAGATATTGCTTATCAAGAAAATAATGTTTATCGTCGCAATCGCCGCTTAATTGCATTTGATATGGACTCCACTTTAATTCAAGCCGAAGTGATTGACGAACTTGCCAAACGCGCAGGTGTTGGAAAACAAGTAGCCGAAATTACAGAACGCTCTATGCGTGGCGAATTAGATTTCAAACAAAGTTTTACAGAACGAGTCGCTTTGCTCAAAGGGTTGCCAGAAACTGCACTTGCCGAAGTTGCAGTCACATTGGTTTTAAGTGAAGGTGTAGAAAAACTTGTATCCACTGTAAAAAAATTAGGATACAAAACTGCAATCCTTTCGGGTGGCTTTAATTATTTTGGACGTGTGCTACAAAAAAAACTTGGCATTGATTATGTGTTTGCAAATGAACTCGAAATTGAAAATGGCATCGTCACAGGTCGTGTGAGTGGTGAAATTGTAGATGGCGCAAAAAAAGCATATCTGCTAGAAAAAATTGCACAAAACGAAGGCTTCTCTTTAGAGCAAACCATAGCCGTCGGTGATGGCGCAAACGACCTACCCATGTTAAGCATTGCGGGTCTTGGCATTGCTTTTCACGCCAAGCCCATCGTCAAAGCCTCTGCCAAACAATCATTAAATGTTTTGGGGTTAGATGGAGTTTTATATTTGATGGGGTTATCGGAACGAGAAACGAAATAACGCTTCTTTCTTAAGGGCAAATTGATTCAGCACCTCAGCTGATTCCATCCCTCAAGCATATTTGGAGATTAAATTGAACACTCCACAAGAAAATAACAGATTATTTTTATGGTTATGTCTCAGTGCAGATATTGCATTTATTATTCTCCACATTCTTTTTAAGACTGGTGTGCTTAGCAGTACTCTTTATTCAGTAAAAAGAGATTTAGGCTATGCAGAGTTTTATCAATATGTTAAGTTTCTTTGGATAATTATCATTTTTGTTTATCTATCCCAAAAACTAAAGTATTGGGGATATGTATCTTGGGCAGTGACTTTTTTATATTTTCTCGCTGACGACGCATTTCAAATTCACGAAGATATCGGCACTTTGATAGCCAATCAACTTACATTCTCTCCCCCATTAAATTTAAGATTACAAGATTTTGGCGAATTAACCGTCTATGCCATTGCAGGAATCATTTTGATG
>DQGV01000017.1:0-4586 GCA_003524705.1 Anaerolineae bacterium
AATGGAGAAACTAAAAAGGAATATTTAAAAACCATACCAAAATCGAACCCTTTATACCAGGAATTTAGAATTTGGCAATGGATTAAAAATTTGAGTATATATGATAAAATCGACGATAAAAATGTTACAGCCAATTTCGTTGATTCCATAGAAGGGAATGAAAAACTTTTTGAATTCCTAAATAGTCGGAAAAAAATTGATCAAAAGAGTTTACTTAAATATTTAATTGATCAAAAGCTACCAAAACTTAAATCAAAAGAGTTAAATGCAGAAATTGAAAAATATCGATGGAATTTTGTGGAAGACAAAGAATACCCATGCAACGAAACAAGAAATGTAATTGCCTCCCGTTTAGAAAAAGTATCAAACATATCGTCTAATTTTTTAACCCAAGATATCGAACAACACTTATGGCACATCATCTATTCCATAACCGATAAGATTGATTATGAAAAAGCTTTAAAATCTTTTGCCAAAAAACACAATTTAGATCAAGCCTCATTTGTTGAAAATTTTAAAAAAATACCACCTTTTGATAGTGAATATGGGGCTTATTCTGAAAAGGCGATAAAAAAACTATTACCATTATTGCGAATAGGGAAATACTGGAGCTGGGAAAAAATAGATTCTAAAACGAAAGAGAGAATAGAAAAAATGCTAACCGGCGAGTTTGATGATTTTATTAAAACTCAGGTCCGGGAAAAAGCTATTCATTTAACCAAAGAAAATCAGTTTCAAGGATTACCCCTTTGGCTAGCGAGCTATATTATTTATGACAGACATTCAGAGGCCGAAAGTATTAGCCAATGGAAATCTGTAAATGAATTAGAGCATTACTTAAAAGAATTCAAACAACACTCCCTTCGAAACCCGATTGTTGAGCAAGTTATTACAGAAACTTTACGAGTAGTTAAGGATATTTGGAAAAAATACGGAAATGGAACTCAAGGTTTTTTTGACGAAATTCATATTGAGCTCGGCAGAGAAATGAAACAAACTGCAGAACAAAGAAAATCTGACACCTATAAGATTACAGAAAATGAAAACACCAATCTTCGCATTAAGGCTCTAATAATGGAGCTTAGAGAGAATTCTGATAATAAATTGGTTGTCGATAATGTTCGACCTTATTCTCCAACACAACAAGAAGCGTTAAAAATTTACGAAGACGGAGTTTTAAACTCTAACATTGAAATACCGGAGGATATCCTTAAAATAAGTAAATCAGCACAACCCACAAAAAACGAGTTAACTCGTTATAAGTTATGGCTTGAACAAAAATACCGTTCACCATATACCGGAGAATCTATCCCCTTGAGCAAATTATTTACATCTGATTATGAAATAGAACATATTATTCCGCAAAGCCGCTATTTTGATGATAGTTTTAATAACAAAGTGATTTGCGAATCTGTTGTAAACAAACAAAAGGACAACCAATTAGGATTGGAGTTTATCAAACATCATTCAGGTGAAATTCTGACCTCTAATTTTGGAAAAAAAATCAAAATACTCACTGAAGAAGAATACGTCAGTTTTGTAAAGGAACATTATAGCAAAAATCATCGAAAGAGAAACAACTTATTACTAGAAGATATCCCGGATAAAATGATTGAGCGACAGCTTAATGACACCCGATATATTAGTAAATTCATAATGTCATTGCTTTCTAATATTGTCCGTGAAAATATAAACGACGATGGTATAAACTCAAAAAATATAATTCCTTGTAACGGGAAAATTACTTCCCAATTAAAGCAAGATTGGGGATTGAATGATGTATGGAATGAATTAATTTTACCTCGTTTTGAGAGATTAAATACATTGACAAATTCTCAAAGTTTCACATCAAAAAATTCTAATGGAAAGATAATCCCTGTAGTTCCATTCGAACTGTCAAAAGGGTTTCAAAAAAAACGTATTGATCACCGACACCATGCTCTGGATGCTTTGGTGATTGCTTGTACTACCCGTGATCATGTTAATTTATTAAACAATCAATCAGCAAAGTCAGATACTAAACGATACGATTTACAACACAAATTAAGGAATAAAGAAAAGTGGTTAGACAACAATTACAAGGAGCGAGACAAGTTTACTACATTTAAAAAGCCTTGGATTAACTTTACCGAGGAAGCAAAAAATCGATTAGAAAAAGTTGTAGTAAGCTTTAAACAAAATTTACGTGTTATCAACAAAGCAACCAATTTTTATGAAAAAATTCAGGATGGCAAAAAAATAAAAGTTGCTCAAAAAGGTGTGAATTGGGCCATTCGAAAACAAATGCACGAGGCAACAGTTTCTGGAATTGTAAATTTACCATGGGTAAAACTTGGAAAAGGAGAAATTACTACCGCCACAAGGGAACGAAATGATTTAGTGTCAATCTTTAAAGATATTACAACCAAAGAAAAAGCTGAAAGTAAAATCAAAAAAATTACTGATACTGGAATTCAAAAAATTCTGCTAAATTACCTTGATAGCAAAGGTAACAAGCCTGAGGCAGCTTTTTCTCCTGAAGGAATTGAAGAATTGAATAATGATATTGCTAAATTCAATAAGGGCAAATTTCACCAGCCAATTTTTAAGGTGAGATTATACGAAAAAGGAAGTGGTAGATTTAAGCTGGGTGTGAAAGGAAATAATAAGGATAAGTATGTACAAGGCGCACCTAATTTATTTTTCGGTATTTATTTAGATTTAGGTGGAAATAGAAGTTTCGAAACGATTTCATTAGACAAAGTAGTTGAACGACAAAAGCAGAAATTAAGTCCTGTTCCTGAAAAGAAAGTAATAGAGGTAAAAAAGAAAAACGAAAAAGAAATTCACGAATTGAAATTGGAAAATTATTTATCTCCAGATGATTGTATATATATTCCAACGGATGATGAAAAAGAAAATATCCATGATATTGATTTCAACAATTTGACAAATGAGCAGTTAAATAAAATTTTCTTTGTTAATGATTTTTCAGGCACCACTTGTTATTTTAGACCAAATCGAATAGCGAAAGCAATCGCGCCTAAAGAAATCGATATGAATTTTGAGGAAGAAAAAAACAAATTGATGGGTTCATTTGATACAAAAACAGCAAGTTTTGAAGGAAAACAGATAAAAGATAGATGTATTAAACTAAAAGTAAACAGGCTTGGCGACATTTCACTAGCGTAAAATTTCTAACTTATTATACTAATGATCAAACGCACCCTCCATTTCGGCAATCCCGCCTTTCTGCATCTTGAAAATGCGCAGTTGATGGTAAAGCGCATGGAAGAGGGTATTGAAAAAAAACGCAGCGTTCCCATTGAGGATATTGGTGTAGTCATCCTGGATCATCCTCAGATCAGCATCACGCACGGAGCAATGGCTGCCCTGCTCGAAAACAATTGTGCGGTGATTACCAGCAATGCGAAATACATGCCTTCCGGGCTATTGCTGCCCTTAGACGGACACAGTCTGCAAAACGAACGTTTCCGGGCGCAATTGGATGCCAGCGAGCCCCTTAAAAAACAACTTTGGCAACAAACTGTGCAGATGAAAATCAGAAACCAAGCCACCGTTCTGGAAAGTACCGGGCAGGATGCCACTCCCCTGCGTGTGTGGGCCAATGAAGTAAAAAGTGGCGACACCGAAAACCACGAAGCCCGTGCTGCAGCCTGGTACTGGGCCCGCTTGTTCCGCATAACCGGCTTTACCCGCGAACGAGGCGGGCAATCGCCCAACAATTACCTCAACTACGGCTATGCCATTTTACGGGCTGTGGTTGCCCGCAGCCTTGTCGGAAGCGGACTCCTCCCTACCCTTGGCATTCACCATGCCAATAAATACAATGCTTATTGCCTTGCCGACGATATTATGGAACCCTACAGGCCATTTGTGGATCGTATCGTAGTGAACATGTGGGAAGAATATGGCCCCAGCGATGATCTGGACATTGAACTGAAAAAACCTTTGCTGCAAATACCGGCAATTGATGTTCAGCTCGACAAAGAAAAAAGTCCTTTATTGGTCGCCTCCATGCGGACTACAGCCAGTCTGGCACGATGTTTTGAGGGAACACAACGAAAAATTCTTTATCCCGAACTCTAACCGCGATCCTTATGTTGGACCGCCTGAACGCTTATCGCATCATGTGGGTGATGGTAATGTATGACCTCCCAACGGAAACCAAGAAGGAACGCCGGATCGCTTCTTTGTTCCGCAAAGCCATATTGGCTGATGGTTTTACCATGTTTCAGTTCAGTATGTATATCCGCCATTGCAACAGCCGGGAGAATGCAGAAGTGCACATACGGCGGGTGAAGAAGCTGCTACCCGAACATGGTTCAATTGGTATTCTTACTGTAACCGATAAACAATTCGGGGAAATTGAACTCTTCTATGGCCGAAAACAAGCCGAAAAACCGGATACACCTCAGCAATTGGAGTTGTTTTAAGGAAAATCCTCCCCACCTGAAACAAAAAAAGCGACCACAATTGGTCGCCTTTTTTAAGCATCTACTGATTTTTTTTGATCCTGAATATGCACTACAACCCTTGTCAGCTCTACAAAAACATCCAACTAAGTTGTAACAAATATCAGTAGA
>DQGV01000017.1:4842-5016 GCA_003524705.1 Anaerolineae bacterium
AAGAATGAAAGCAAATCACAACAACGATCCACCTATTCCTCCAACCGTGTAAGTTGTAACAAATATCAGTAGATCAAAGAATGAAAGCAAATCACAACGGAAAACCTGACACAACAAAATAAATCAATGTTGTAACAAATATCAGTAGATCAAAGAATGAAAGCAAATCACAAC
>DQGV01000183.1 GCA_003524705.1 Anaerolineae bacterium
GCTATCTTCTTTGTCCATAAATTTTTCATCCATTTGCGCTTTCACGAAAATCTTCATATACATATTCTGATAAAAATCATCGGCGTCAAAAATAGGTGGGTCAATCCGAATATTTTTTATATTTTTTTTTGATAATGCGTTTGCATATCGACGTATTTTTGCATCGTTTTTCTCTAGCCATAAACGAGCCTTTTCCCCTCTTGCTACTAATTGTGGGTCTCTTGCAACTGTAGATGTAGACATAATATTTCTCCTATAAGTTTTGTTTTCAGTCTCTGGCGGAGACCGATTAAAAATGATTATATACTAACGTGTATAAATTTGTCAACCCCCAAAAAAACTAAACATTTAGACTGTTCCAATCGTTATTATATTCATGGAACAAAAATTACCTATCACCAAAATCACAATTGAGCGCATCGGCACGAAAGATGCCTTTATCAGAAAATGGTACGAGGGATGGAATGAGGCAGATGCCGGTCCATGCAATATAGAAACTTACGAACAAAATGTAAATTTCTATAATCTATTAGATACATACAAAGAGCAAGGCTACACCGTTTGGGTAGATGGCTATGGGTTAGGACACGCACTCAAAGGTCGCATCACTAGAATTGATATTTTGAAATGTGGGGAAGTCTGGAAGATTAAAAAATATCCCTATGGTTGGAGAGCAAGCACACCCGCCTTAGAAACAAAAGAAATCAACGAGCAAGAATTAGACCAACTTATAAAGTGGCTCAAAGAAAAGAAATGGAATGTCTTTGAGTTTCAAAGTAAAGATAGATTTTTGGCTTTCAAAGGCAAAGCCAGACCAATCAACGATAAGAGAACAATCCTATCTTTGCGACGCAAAGCAATTCAACAAAAAGTTAATTACTTTGTGGATTTTGCTTTCTATCCAACGGGATAAAGGAGGAGATTATCTGAAATATAAAAATATCTTTTTAGCGTTTTAATAAAAATCACAAAATGAAAGCGAGAAATTTACATGTTAGATATTCCTGAAAAAGCTAGTAACGCATTTCAAGGAAACATGCAAAATGGCGGAGCAGTAGAACTGCCATTTCCTGCACCTAGTTTCTTTATCGTCAACGGTAACGCACAACTTCAACAAGTCGGCGGAATTCACTATTTCGGTGGCTTTGCTTGTGCAAAAACAAAATTACAAGAAGCCGCCGAATCATGGGAAAACGTTGTCTACCCCGTTCCCGGACTGTACGAAACAGAAAAGATTTTAGAAAGCGGTGAAAAACTTCCAGTATTCGCATCTCGCAATTTAACTGTTGCAATGATTGGTATGCGCTTGTTTGCCACACTTAAAAGCGATGGGAAAACCCGTGTTCCAGCATTCTCAAAAGAAGCAATCCCCGGTATTCAAGTAGTTTGTTTGTTGGGCTACAAGAATGAGAATAAAGAAATCCTTCCTTGGGCTCCTATCATGATTAGTGCAAGCGGCTATCAAGTCAATAATGTCCGTGATGCTTTCATAAAATGGTTCAAGGCAATCAAACCAACTGTAAAAAAGTTAGCTCCAAACCAAGAACCTTCCAACATTACAAATTTATTTTGGATGTCCATTGGGACATTTGGAGAAACGCGCGTTCAAAAACCTGCTGGTCAAAAATTCATTACACCGGTTTCAAGTTTTATTCCAGATGTCTTGGATGAAGATGTTGTCAAATCACGTTATGTCGGCAATGAAATCGCCTCTTTGATGGCAGATTTTGCTACTGACGCAAAAGAATGGTTGCACGTCTTTGACAAAGATAAGTTTACTGGTCCAACAAGTCCACAAGGTTTCACTGAACCTGCTGAAGACCCACATTGGGATTCGCAAGAACAACCACCCGAAGATGACATTCCATTCTAAGTAGCAACACAGGGACATGAGAAATCATGTCCCTTCCACCATTTTATTTTCAGAGGATTCAATAATGCCAGTGGTTAACTTCGCAAAGCAAAAATTTGTATCAACATTTTTATTCATCATTTCAAAAATTATTGACCGTAAACCTCAACCCGGTTGCCATGTCATTTTCACAACGGACACCACGTTGATTATTTCACCTGATGGGTTCAACGTTGCCTTGAATCATCAAGCCGCCGCAGACCTTTCACAGAAACTGTCGCCTCAAAATAAACCGCAAGAAATTGTTAAAGCAAGTTTATAGGATAAACCATGAGCGTAAAACTAATGACCCTCACCTATGAAGCGCATTTCCATGATATTGAATTTATCAAAGAAGTTACCAAGAAATCTACAGGCGAAAAATTGGAAAAGAAAATAAAGATAGTTGCTTCAACTGCAAAGTCGGTAACACTTGCTCTATCTGACCACGCCAACGATGAAGGCGAGGGAGCATATCCAAGTTTAACAACTTTAGAAGATAAAACTGAATTATCTCGTATGACTGTGGTTGTAACACTGCAAGCCCTAAAATACGCTGGAATTATTCATTATGCAGGCACAAGTAAATTCAGCACAAGTAACTATACGGTTATTAAGAAAAAACTTATTGAAATGGCATCTTGGGAAAGAAAAAGCAGAAAAAAGGTAGTAAAGCCACTTTACCAAGAAGATTTAGGCAGTAAAGCCACTTTACCACAGGAAGTAAAGCCGCTTTCAGAAAATAGTAAAGCCGCTTTACCCGAACCATCCTTTAACCATCAATTAACCAATGACGCTGAAGCGTCTCTTTCTTCACAACCCCAAAACACCAAGAAAGGCGATGGCGTTGACTTCATGCTTTACGGCATGAAACTCGCCGAAGAAAAAGCCGCAAGGGAAGGGCTACCTGTTGATGTGTCCAATGCCTTGGCGAACTTTCCCGCAGAATGTCAAAAACCTGCTCGCCTGATTTATCAAAAATTCAAACTGATTCCACCTGAAAAACCAAAGTCTGGCAAGGGCGGTGATTTTGCCCTGTGGATTTTAGGCATTAATCAAATCCTGAAAACTTGTGGAATGTATAAAGTTTCTTTAGACGTGGCTTTTGATGAACTTTATAAAAACTGGAACAAAAGTCCGTTTAGCTACAAAAGCCCTCAATCTTTTGTGGGTCCAATGCAATCAGCATTGGCACATTTAGAAATTAAAAATGCTGATGAAAACATCGAGTATGCCTCCCAATCCTCTAATACAAATAGCGTTCCAAATCCTATGCCAAGACCATTAACGCTAAAACCATTACGAAAGAAGACAGCCTAAATGACAGATTATTTCCCTCACGAGAAAGAAACCCCTGCATCACCTAGTGTTCCCCATAGTCGTGAAGCCGAAGAAGCTGTTGTCGGCGCAGTGCTAATCAATCCAGATGTTTATTACGATATTGCCGCTTTTCTCAAAGGCGATGATTTTTATATTCATCGCAACAAGTGGATGTGGGAAGCAATAGAAAAACTAAAAGAGAAACGCACTGACATAGATTTACTCACCGTATCAAACGAACTGGAGAAAAGCGGAAAACTTTCAGAGATTGGCGGCTCTGCCTACATCACATCTTTGATTAATCAAGTACCAACATCACTGAATGCAGAATCATACGCTCGTATTGTCAAAGAATATTCCATTCGTAGAGGATTAATTAATTCCGCCAATGAAATTGCCTCACTTGCCTACAAAGAACAAGATATTGAAAAAATAAAATCAGGTGCTTACGACTCTGTTGAAAAGGCAATTTCCTATTCCGTATCTTCCGAAATGAAACCTGCCAAACAATTGATGTCAGAATTTTATGACCACGTTGATGAATTAAGTAGATTAGAGGAAGACCAAGACCCAAGAATAAAAACTGGTTTTATAGATTTAGATAAGCTACTAACGATTAATAACGGTGACTTAATAACAGTGGCTGGTCGTCCAGGTATGGGTAAATCCGGGTTCGCTACCAGTGTTGCCTTATACAATGTAATTGAAAAAAACAAAAGCGTCGCTATTTTTTCTCTTGAAATGAGCGATCTTCAAAATTCAAGCCGCTTGATTTCTCAACTTGAAAATTTAGATTTACAAAAAGTTCAAAAAGGAAAATTAGAACAACATGAGTGGCCACGGTTTACACATGCAGTTGAACAGATTGCAAACAGTAACCTTTTTATCAACGAGAATCCAGACTTAACAGTTCCTCAAATTAGAGCTTTATCTAAAAAAATAAAATCGCGTCATGGCTTAGATTTAATAATCATAGATTACTTAGGGTTAATAGAAGGGGTTGGAGAAAACCGTACACAAGAAGTTTCATACATAAGTCGAAATCTAAAAAAGATGGCAAGGGCATTAAATGTCCCAGTTCTTTCATTGCACCAAATGAATCGTGAAATTGAAAAAAGGGGCGATGGGAAACCCCAACTTTCTGACCTAAGAGACTCTGGCAGTATTGAACAAGATAGCGATTCCGTTCTTTTTTTCTATGGAAAAGGTGAGGTTTCCGCAATTAATCATACACGTCCAGTCAAAGCGTCTTTAGCAAAACAAAGACAAGGTCCCGCAGATAAAACCATTGACTTAATCATCCACGAGAAAACAACCAAGTTCGATAATGCCGCAACAGTTCACCAAAGGAGTAACCAAAGATAACTATGGGCGACAAAACAAAAATTGAATGGACGAATTTCTTCGGTCAGAATTCAGGTGCAACATGGAATCCTATCGCCGCATTTCATAAAGGGAAACGTGGGTGGGCGTGCGTAAAAATTGACCCTGCCTGTAGGCATTGCTACGCACAACAGATAAACCAAACCCGCCCGTTCGGTATGGGTACCGGACTTCCCTACGATGTAGAGAGTATGTCAAAGGTTGAACTTGATTTAGTAAATTTAGATCAACCAATTCGATGGGGAAAGCCACGAGGCATATTTGTAGCATCCATGACAGATTTATTTGGAAACTTCGTTCCCGAAGAATACCGCCGCGCTATCTTCGTAATCATGGGATTTGCTCAACAACATATCTTCATTACACTTACAAAACGAATTCCTGAAATGGTTACTTGGTATCTAGACCAAAGCCATAAACCAGACTTTGAAATTCCACAAGAATATGTCACCCCTGCCATTCTTAAAGCATGGAAAAAAAGAAATGGCGCAATCGGCTTATTCCCTGATTCAAACATAATCGTCGGCATTTCAATTGGTAATCAAACCTCAGCAGACAAAGCCTTGCCTTATATGAAGTTGTTAAGACAAAACTATAAGAACATGAAAATTATGGTCTCAAATGAACCTGCTTTAGAAACCGTTGACTTCACAGGATGGGAAGAAATTATCTCTTGGCTCGTCACAGGCGGCGAAAGCGGTAGAGACGCTCGCCCCATGCACCCACATACTGCCTATGCTTCACGTGATTGGGCTTTGAAAAATAACATTCCATTTTTCTTCAAGCAGTGGGGAGAGTACGTTCCTTGTTCTACTAAGCTTGTTCATGGAATTAAATATGATGGCGTTATTTTTGTAAAACCTGATGGGTCTTTGGGTACAGGTGATGATTGGTTTTACGGAAAAGAAAACACAATTCCCATGGATAAGGTCGGCAAGAAACAAGCCGGTCATTTATTAGACGGAATTGCCTATCAACAATTTCCGAAAGTGTAAAAGCCATGAAAAAAAATAACAGTTACTACAATCTCGCTATGTGGAAGATAAAAAACTATCTTCGTAAAAGATGGAAGAATTTAATCAAAGCCTATTTACTCATGTGGTTAATTTTACTTACCCTTATGGTAGGCTGGCATCAAGCATTTTTCAACAGCCCTATCGGAACAACAAAATATGCCATGATATTTGTTACCCCTGTTTTAATTTCCATTGGCATATTTAGACTTTATCAAGAATCTGAATAATGGAACTACATCATAGTTTATTAACCGCCAAAGAAGAAAAAGAAATCATCGCACGCATACAAAGCGGTGATGAATCAGCGCAGGTCACTTTACTTACACATAACGAGCGCATGATTTACGGCATAGCAAAAATGTTCTTATATAATGCCGCGCTTGATGTAGAAATGGAAGACCTCATGCAAGAAGGTCGCATGGCACTTCTCAAAGCGGCTCAAAAATATTCTCCAGAAATTGCAAAGAAACATAAATCAGATAAGTTTTCTACCTATGCCACCTGGGGCATCCGTCAAGCTATCAAACGGTATGCTTCACGTCATAAAAGTGGATTCTCACGTTCAGCAGAACTAGACGAAGCTTCATATCGTGTATTAAGAATTCAAAA